>NZ_JBQEOE010000001.1:171290-206941 GCF_052045105.1 Lysobacter sp. 22409
AGGAGCGACGCAAGTCGCGACCGCGTTGCTTCAATCTCGCGCCGTTCCTTGCCATAGCCTCCTGTAGGAGCGGCGTAAGCCGCGACCAATGGACGCGAAGCGGTCGTATAGCCGCAGCCATCGATCGAAGCTTTGATCTGTCGCAGGGTAGGAGCGGCGCGAGCCGCGACCGCGATGTGACGGTCTTGCAGCGTGTTTATCAAGCAAGAGCAGAGCTTCCGTCCGCTCACGCGGCCGGGTTACTTTCTTTTGCTAAGCCCAAAAGAAAGCTAACCAAAGAAAAGGGCTCTTCTTGCAAGGGCACAAGCCACGAGTGCGATGCGCGCGCCGGGATTTTCCGATAAGACGTCCCTGTCTTATCGGAAAACGCCGCACGTCCTGTGCGGCGCCCTCCGGGTCTCCACTTGACCGGTAAAGCGGCAAAGCAGATCAAAATCTCAGCAACAGCAACAGCAACAGCAACAGCAACGATAAGCGTTTGTGACCATCAAGCCGGCGGCGCACCGCGGCTGGTGCCGGCGATGTATTGCGGCGGCCACACCGAGCTCGGCGGGGTGGTGCCTTTGGCCCGCATCTGCGCCTGCAGTTCGGCCTCGAGTACGAGCTGCTGCATCGCGAAGGCCGGGTTGCCGGCGAGGTTGTCGTTCTGCTGCGGGTCGGCGAGGAGGTCGTACATCTCCCAGTCGCCGCCCTGGCCCGGGTCGGATGCCGATCCATACACCGCATACGTCCACTGCGTCGAGCGGATCGCGCGGATCATGCTCGGGCCGTCGCCGGCGATGTCGTCGTAGGTGTAGTGCACGTAGTCCTGCACCGAACTGCTGCTGCCGTCGAGCACCGTGCTGAGGTCGGTGCCGACCAGGTCGGCGAATTGCCCGCTCACCCCAAGCAGGCTGGCCAGTGTCGGCAACAGGTCGACCGAGCTCGCCAGGGCCTGGGTGGTCTGCGCCTGCGGCCAGGCGACCGGGTTGGAGAACAGCAGCGGTACATGGATCGCTTCGTCGTAGGCATTGACGAATTTCTCGACCATGCCGTGCGACAGGCCGAGTTCGCCGTGGTCGGCGAAGCGCACGATCAGGCTCTGCTCGATCAAGTCGCTGCCCATCGCGTCGAGCACCTGCTGGATCTGCGAATCGACGTATTCGACCAGATACGCATAGAAGTCGACGAAATCCTGTTGATTGGCCTGTCCCTCGCTCATCTGGCCCCAGGTGAAGCTCGACTGCGCGCGCGGCTTGGTCGACAGATCTTCGTCGGCATTGGTGGGGATCGGCGCATCGGCGAGGCTGTAGGTCGCCTGGTCGTAAAAGGTCGAGGCCTCGTTCAAATAGCCCAGGTGCGCGTCGTGCGGATTGACCAGCGACACCACCAGGCAGAACGGACTCGCCGGCGGCGCTTGCAGGAAGGCGCGGGCGTCGGCGACGTAGCGTTGATCGTTCTGGTTCGGCTGCACCGGCTGGCCCGGCGGTTGCAGCGGCTGCAAAGGGATCAGGGTGCCGCCGCCGAGGAAGGTGGTGCCGAGGTTGAGTCCGGCATCGTTCGGGTCCCAGCTCTGGAAACCCCAGGGCTGCAGATCGGTGCTCAGCGAGCCGGGTTCTTCGCCGCCGAGCAGATGCCATTTGCCGATCCAGTAGCAGTCGTAGCCGGCGGCCTTCAGCACGGTGGCCAGGTTCGGTACGCCGTTAGGGAAGTGCGGCGGCAGCGGCACGTCGGGCTGCGGCAGGGCCTGCCCGCCGGTGGTGGTGCAGCCGGTGCGCGCCGGGTACTGGCTGGTCAAAAAAGTCGCGCGGCTCGGCGAGCACATGCAGGCGCCGGTGAAGGCGTTGGCGAACTCGATGCCGTTGGCGGCGAGCTGACGCATCGCCGGCATCTTCGCTGCGAGCGTCGGCTGATAGGTCGCTGGCCACTGCAGCAGGCTGCGTTCCTGGTCGGTGACGATCAGGATCAGATTCGGTTTGTTGCCGTTCGAGAACAGATCGCTCAGGGCCATGACGGACGCTCCGTGAAGTGCAAGCTCAAACGCGCGATGCCGCGCGCTCAGGCCGGCGCACGCCGCGGCGCGATATCAAGCCGTGATCGTGGTCACGCCATGGCGGCGCTCGACGCCGGGTTGCGGCTCGATGGGCGGCCGGGAACCGCAGCGATCCGGCGGTTCCGTGACCGCCGTCGCCTGGGTTCACGAAAGTCGGTTTGCGGGTGCTAGTCCGGCCTCCATGCGCGGTGGTACGGTCGTGGCGCAACAAACCATACGCAAACGTATCCAATCGTGCTGGTCGATCCTTGGGAGGGGATGAACTCATGCGCAGAATCTGGTCGTGGTTCGTGTCGTGTTTGGCCCTGTTCGTCGTCGCCTTGCCGGTCGTGGCGGGCGGATTCACAGGCAGTTACCAGCGCATTCCGGGCTGGGATGGGGCCGAGATGGGCGCCTTCGTGATGGTGCCCAAGGACCAGGGACCGGGTCCGTTTCCGCTCGTGGTGATGCCGGCCAGCTGGGCCGTGCCGAACCTGGAGTACGTCGGCCGCGGCGGCATCCTCGCCAGCCAGGGCTATGTGGTCGTCAGCTACACCTCGCGCGGGTTCTGGGATTCGGCCGGGCAGATCGACATCGCCGGGCCCGGCACGGTCGAGGACGTCAGCTCGGTCATCGATTGGGCGCTCGCGCACACGCCGTCGAATCCGGCGCGGATCGGCGCCAGCGGCATTTCCTACGGCGCCGGCATCAGCCTGCTCGCGGCCGAGCGCGATCCGCGCATCAAGGCGGTCGCGGCGCTGAGCGGTTGGGCCGACCTGGAAGCCTCGCTATACGCCAACCGCACCGTCAGCCAGCAGGGCGCGGCCTTGTTGGTGGTGGCCGGCAGCCTCACCGGCCGGCCCGGTCCGGAGTTGGCCCAGGCCACCGCGCGCATGGCGTTCGGCGACTTCGACGGCGCGGTCAACGGCCTGCTGCCGGTGATTCCGCAACGCAGCCCGGTCACCGAGGCGGCGGCCTTGAACCGCAACGGCACCGCGGTGCTGCTCGCCAACGCCTTCAACGACAGCCTGTTCACCCCGGGGCAGTACATCGATTTCTACAACGGCCTGAGCGGGCCGAAGCAATTGCTGTTCAGTCATGGCGACCACGCCACGGTCGAAGCGCCTGGCGCGCTCGGCCTGCCGAACGAGATCTACGACGCGGTCGGCCGTTGGTTCGATCGTCACCTCAAAGGCCTGGCCAACGGCGTCGACAGCGAATCGCCGGTGCGCTTGAAATCGCAGGACGGCGACTGGCGCGGTTACGCCGACTGGAACGCGGTGCAACGCGGCGCGACCGTGTATGCGCTGAGCCGGCCGACGGGCCTGTTGGCGCCGACCGGCGAACTGTCGGGTTCGCCGAGCACCGGCTGGAACCACTCGATCCTCACCGGCCTGCCGACCGTCGCCGACTCCGGCGTGGCCATGCTCAGCGGTTTCCTGCAGTCGCTGCAGATCGCGCCGCAGGCCTCGATCCCGCTGGTGGCGCGTGCCGGCGCCGGGGTGTGGTCGTCGCCGACCTACTGGACCGGCAAGCAGCTCAGCGGCATGCCGCAGTTGCATGTCACGGTCACGCCGACCCAGGCCGACGTCAGCTTGTTCGCCTATCTGTACAGCGTCGATCTGCTCGGCAACGGCACGCTGTTGAGCCACAAACCGTACTCGCTGCGCGGGGCGACGCCGGGCGTGGCGAAGACGATCGACCTGCGCATGGAAGCGACCAGCTGGGACATTCCGGCCGGCCGCAAGCTGGTGCTGGTGGTCGACACCGTGGACCCGCGTTACACCGCGGCGACGCGCATCGGCGGCTCGGTCAGCTTCAGCTCGCCGGCCTCGAACCCCTCGACCCTGACGGTGCCGTTGCGCTGACTCTCGGCGCCACCGCAGCTCGCGACAACGGCGCCCCAGGGCGCCGTTGTCGTGTCGGCGTCGCGCTTGCGTTGCGCCCGCGCCCGGCTAGGATGAGCTGCGAAGGAATCGGCAGGCACTACAACGGCGAGTGCGCGGCGCCGCTGCGATCCGCGCCGTCGCGCCGGCGACGCGCCAAACGATTACGAAATCGGGGATGCGACAGGGGACGCGATGTCGAGCTTCAATTCGTACGAGGCGCCGAAGAGCGCGCTGATCCATTCGCCTCGCGACGCCGGCGAACAGACCGGTCCGTGGCGCGACGGCAAGGACCTGGTGGCCCAGCGCAGCAGCGAGCTGCCGGCGCGTTGCGTCAAATGCAATGCCGAGGCGACGGCGCCCAAGCTGCTGCAGCGCTATTACTGGCATCACCGCGGCTGGCACCTGCTGATCCTGTTCAACCTGTTGATCTATGTGATCGTAAAGGTCGCGATCCGGAAGAGCGCGCGTCTGAACGTCGGGGTCTGCGCCGTGCATGCGCGCAAGCGCTTGGTCGCGATGTGGGCGGCGGCGTTGTTGCTGGCGGCCAGCGTCGCGACCTTGCTCGTCGCAATGAGCGGGCAACTTGGCGGCGCGGCTTATCTGGCGAGCCTGGCTCTGTTGATCGCCGCGATCGCGGTCGGCCTGGTCAAGGCGAGGTTGCTGTACCCCAAGCGGATCAGCGAACGTTATGCGCGCTATGCCGGATGCGGCGACGAGTTCCTCGCCACGTTGCCGAGCTTCGGCGACAGCGATCGTTGAGCGTCGGCGTCGATCCGGGCGCATTCGGGCAAGGCATAAAAAAACGGCCGCTTCGAAGGCGGCCGTTTTCGTCGGGGGCGCGACTCAACCGCGCAAACGCGGCATGCCGTGTTCGTCGCGCTCTTCGATCACCGCCTCGTCGAAGATCTTCTGGCGCAGGTCGCGGCCGGGCAACTCGGTGGCGGCTTCGCCGCGCGCCGCGCGCAATGCGTTGACGTAACTCAGGCGGGCGCGGTTCTCGTCGCCGGCCTGGGCGTAGCCGTGGCCGAGCTCTTCCCAGGCTTCGCTGTTCGCGCCCTGGGCGAGCGCGCGGTGCAGATAGCCTTCGGCCTGCGGCCACTGGCCTTGGGCGCGGCTGATCCGGGCCAGGCTGACCAGCAGGCCCGGGCTGCCCGAATGCGCCTGCAGCCAACGCTCGGCATTGCCGCGGCGCGCCTCTAGGCGGCCGATCGGCAGGCGGCCGTACAAGGCCGCCAGCGATTCGTCCCAACGCGTGTCGAGCGCCTGTTCGAGGCTCTTGGCCGCGGCTTCTTCCCAGCGCAGCGCGGCCGCGCGTTCGGCATAAGCGGCGACCGTGGCCGGCTCGCTCTTCAGCGGCTTCGGCAGGGTTTCCCAATGGTCGGCGAGGACGTTGGCATCGGCGGCTTCGCGCAGCGCCGCTTCGGCCCAGGCGGCTTCGAGCTCGGCGAGGCGTTCGGCCGGCCACACGTTGTGCTGACGCAGTGCGCCGAGCAGGCCGTAAGCCTCGCCGGCGCGGCCGAGTGCGGCCAGGGCCTGCGCGCGCAAAGCCAGGCCGCGCGGCGGCAGCGGTTGCACGTTGGCGGCGTCGAGCGCAGCGAGCGCATCGCCGGCGCGGTCTTCGGCCAGGGCGAGGTCGGCGACGGCGAGCGCGCGCGCGACCGGGTAATCGACGGCGAGCGCATCGAGATGGCGGCTCGCGGCGGCGGCGTCGCCGCGCGCGCTGGCCGAGCGTGCGGCGGCGACTTCGGCGATCGCGGCCACGTCGCGGCTGCGCGCGGCCTGGCCGAGCGATTTCTCGGCGCGGGCCCAATGGCCCTGGTGCAGCGCTTCGAGACCGTCGATGAGGCGTGCGCGTGCCTGCTTCTTGCGATGCCGGCGCATCGCCACGAACGGCAGGCTGATCACTTTCCACACTAGCCACAGTGCGAGCAGGCCGCCGATCAGGATCAGCAAGGCCTTCGGCAGGTTGGTGACGTAGTCGATGCCGCCGTAGGTGACCACGACGTGGCCGGGGTCCTGCACCAGCAACTGCGCGACGAGCGCGCCGACCAGGGCCAGGACGATCCAGAACAACAGATTGCGGAACAGATTCATGTGCGGCACCTCCTTATCGCGCCAGCTTCCTGATCGGGTGTCGGCGGCCCGGCCGGTTCATTGGGCCGTGCGCAACTGGCGCAACTGCTGCAGTGTCGTGCCCAGGGTAGGAACCGACAGTGAAAGCGGCAGCGCGGCCAGTTCGCGCAACTGCGCGAGTTGGCGGTTTTGGGCCGGCGAAGGCGCCGACAGGCGCAGCACCCAGCTTTCGGCACGCTTGAGCGCGGTGCGATAGCCGTCGGCGTCGCGCCGTTCGGCGGCGGCGCGCGCCAGCGAGATTTCCAGTTGCAGGCCGGCGAGCGCGGCGGCGCGGTCGCTGGGGTGGGTGGCGACGGTGCGGTCGACCGGGCGGGTCTCGATCAGGGTGCCGAAGGCGCGGCGCCACCACGGCGCCAGCGCCGGCGCCGCCGCGCTCGGGCGCTCCGGCGGCAGGCTCAGGTTCTGCGCCAACGCATCCAGCTTGGCCATCGCCTGCACGCGCGGTTCGATGCCGAGCTCCTTGAGCGCGGCGGTTTCCTGCAGCAGGGTCTGGCGCAGGCTGAGATAGGCCGGGTCATCGACGCCGTCGAGGACGCCGCCGGCCAGCGCATAGGCGCGGCGTGCGCCTTCCAGGTCGCCGGCGATCTGCAGGCGCTGCTGGCCCAGGGTCAGCAGCAGTTCGGTCTCGTCCAGGCGCATGGCCTGGGCGCCGTGGCGGTCGGGATCGGCGAGCTTGGAGACGCTGTCCTCGATCAGGGCGGCGCGCTGGCCGATGCCGTGCAACTCGTCGCGCAGCACCCGGTTGGTGGTGTCGGCCTGGGCGATGCGGCGGTTTTGCGCTTCCTGGTTGGTGCGGATCGTGTCCAGGCGCTCGCCGAGCGCTTCCAGGCGCTGGCCGGCATCGGCTTCGGCGGCGCGGTCTTGCGCCTGCCGGTTCTGCCATTGCTGCCAGCCGTACCAGGCGCCGCCGCCGGCGATCAGCAGCACGATGAGCAGCCAGAGCCAGCCGTTGGAACCGCGACGCGGCGTCGGCGATGCGGGAGCGGGGGATGCGGGAGTCGTGGACACGGTATCGAGGGGGGTGTTCATGGCCCGGCCATGCTACCGGATCGGTGCATCAAGACTGCCTTGACGCGATCAGCAGGCCGGCGGCGGCCGCTCGGGGGCGTCGCCGCCGGCGAGCGCGGCGCAGCCGGCCAGCAGGTCCTGCGCGCGCGGCCCGGCGGCCACCTCGACCTCGGCGAAGCCGAGGCCGCGCGCGAGCTCGGCCAGACGCGCGCTGGCGGCGCTGACGCGTGCCCGGCGCAGACGCGCGCCGGCAGCTTCGGGCAATTGCGCGAGCACGCGTTCGAGCGCTTCGCCGCTCGACAGCGCCAACCACAGCGGGCCGTCGAAGCCGAGCAGCCGCGCGATTTCGAACCGCGACGGCGCGGCCGGTTCGCGCACGTAGATGTCGGCGCGCAGCACGCGCGCGCCGCGCGCCTGCAAGGCCGGCGCGAGCACGCCGCGCCCGCCCGCCGCAGTCAGCAAACCGAATGCTTCGTTATCGAAATGTTGCAGTTCCGCTAACGCGAGCAGACCTTCGCTGTCCATGCGATGCGGCCACAGCACTTCGGCGATGCCGATTTCGTTCAACACCGCGGCGGTGCCTGCGCCGACGGCGTACCAACGCTGGCCGGCGCGCGTGCTCAACGACGGTTGCAGATCGCGCAACGCGCGCGCTGCGGCGGGACTGGTGACGAGTACGTGCGGCGCCGCCAAAGCATCCGATAACGCACGCCGGGATGCCGAATCGTCCTGCGTGCGCACCGACCACGGCGAAAGCTCGATCAATCCGCCGCCGTACTGTGCGGCGATACGACGAAGTTCTTCGTGATCGCCGCTCGGACGCAGTGAGATCACGTACCATCCCGGCGGTTGTCGCAGCTCGCGGCTCATGCGAACAGCTTCGCACAGCGCTGCCGATCGCGGCACTCGCCGGTGGCCGCCGTCTCCGGCGCGACACTCAATACTCCCCCGAACTGCAATGCCTTCGATGACTTCCGACGCCGCTCTGCAACGCCTTCATCAGCACTACCAATCGATGCCGCCGGTCGCGGCCATGCAGGTCAACATCGCCGGTTACGACGGCTCGCGCCTGCGCCTGCACGCGCCGCTGTCGCAACACGTCAACGACAAGGGCTGCGCCTTCGGCGGCAGTCTGGCCTCGATGATGACCCTGGCCTCCTGGGGCGTGATGTCGCTCGGCATCGAACAGGCCGGCCTCAAGGCCGAGGTGTTCGTCGCCGACAGCCAGACCCGCTACCTCGCGCCGCTGTTCGCCGACCTGGACGTGCACGCCGAGCTCGCCCCGGGCGCCGACTGGGGCAGCTTCCTGACCACCCTGCGCGAGCGCCGCCGCGCCCGCACCTCGCTGATCGCGCGCGCGCTGCTGCCCGAAGGCGGGATCGCGACCGAGTTCACGGCGCGCTACGTGGCCATCGCTAAGCCCTGACGCGAACGGTAGGATGCACGCCGAACGTCCTTTCCGCCGGAGTCCGCGATGCGCCCGCTTTCGAACAGCTCGCTCCTGATGCGCTTGTTGCAGCTCGCCCTGATGTTGTCGTGCGTGCTCGCGCTCGGCGGTTGCCAGACCACCGGCACCCAGAACAACAAGATCGGCGAGACCCAGTACGCCTATTCGGCGGCGATCCGCTGGGGCGACTTCGAGGGTGCGGTCAACCTGATCGAGCCCAAGCTGCGCAAGCAACTGGCGCCGACGACGATGCAACTGGAGCGCTACAAGCAGATCCAGGTCTCCTCTTACCGCGACGTCGGCACCGAGATGGACAAGGAAAAGGGCACCGCGGTGCGCCTGATCGACATCGGCGTGATCAACCGGCACACCCTGGCCGAGCGCACCGTGCGCTACACCGAGGCCTGGACCTGGGACCCGGAAGCCAAGACCTGGTGGCTGGTCAGCGGCCTGCCGGACTTCTGGGCCGGCCAGTAACCGCTCCGGGCCGCCCGGCATGGGCGGCCCCGCTCGCACCGCCCCGCTCAGAGCGCCCGCTCCGAACGCGCTTTTGCGCCGCCGCGCGCGCTGGGCGACAATCGCCGCCCGTTCGGGCCTCTGCGAGTCCGACTTCGTGAGCCCGACCTTGTGAGCCCGATCCTGTGAGCATGACCCCGTGAGTCTTGAAGAACTGCTGGCGTTCGCCGGCCGCCACCTGTACCTGTCGCTGGGCTTCGCCGGCCTGACCCTGGCCATCGTCTACACCGAGATCGCGCGCCTGTTCCGCGGCTACAAGGCCCTGCGCCCGGCCGAGCTGACCGCGTTGATCAACCGCGACAACGCCCTGGTCATCGACCTGTCGGCCAGCACCGAGTTCGAGAAAGGCCACATTCCGGGCAGCCGTTCGGTCCAGCCGAGCCAGTTCGACCCGGAGAGCAAGCTGCTCGCCAACGCCAAGGCGCTGCCGGTCGTGGCGGTGTGCCGTACCGGCCAGGCCTCGGCCGACGCCGCCAAGCGCCTGAAGAAGGCCGGCTTCGAGCAGGTCTATTGGCTCGACGGCGGCATCCAGGCTTGGCAACAGGCCGAACTGCCCTTGATCAAGGGCCGCGGCTGAGCCCTGCGGCGCGGCCGCGACGCTGTCGCGCCACCGCCACGGGCGCCACCTAGACTGCGCCTCGTCCACCCTCGATAGCCGCCGTGCGTGATCCCGGTCCGGGTGTTTGGTCCCGGTCCGCGCGAGCGGGCATAATCGACCTCTTTTCTGAATTCCGCTGGGGAGTCACCCGAATGTCCGAAGAAAACGTCAACGGCGCCACCGCGCCGGCCGAAGCCGCAACCGGCCCCGCGTTCACCGTCGAGAAGATCTACGTAAAGGACGTCTCCTTCGAGGTGCCCGGCGCTCCGGCCGTGTTCGCCGAAGCCGCGCAGCCGCAGCTGCAGCTGAACCTGTCGCAGAACGTGCAGCGCGTCGGCGAGAACGCCTTCGAGGTCGTCCTCGG
Source organism: Lysobacter sp. 22409 (assembly GCF_052045105.1). NCBI lineage: Bacteria > Pseudomonadati > Pseudomonadota > Gammaproteobacteria > Lysobacterales > Lysobacteraceae > Lysobacter > Lysobacter sp. 22409. The sequence continues at coordinate 181,257 of NZ_JBQEOE010000001.1, forward strand.
CATCACCCTGACCTGCACCGCCAACGACAAGCCGATGTACCTGGCCGAAGTGAAGCAGGCCGGCGTGTTCGGCCTGATCGGCTTCGACGCGGCGACCCTCGACGCGATGCTCGGCACCCACTGCCCGAACGTGCTCTACCCGTACGCGCGCCAGTTGGTCAGCGACCTGATCCAGGCCGGCGGCTTCCCGCCGTTCTTCCTGCAGCCGATCAACTTCGACGCCCTTTACGCCGAAGGCGTGCGTCAGCGCGGCGCCCAGTCCGAAGGCGGCCTGGCCGACGCGGAAACCGCTGGCAACGCCTGAGCCACGGCTCGCCTCGCGCATGACCCACGATCCGTCGCCGGCCGCTGCGCCGAAACCGCGCGTGGCGGTGCTCGGTGCCGGTTCCTGGGGCACCGCGCTCGCCGCGCTGATCGCCCGGCACGGTCATCCGACCGTGCTGTGGGGCCGCGACGCCGACGGCGCCGCGGCCATCGATACGCGGCATGAAAACCCGCGCTACCTGCCCGGCATCGCCTTGCCGGACTCCCTGCGCGCGACCACCGACCTGGCCCTCGCCCTGCGCGACGCCGACCTGGTCCTGGTGGTGGTGCCCTCGCACGCCTTCGCCGAAACCCTGCGCGAGCTCGCTCCGCACCGTCCCGCGCATGCGGGCGTGGCCTGGGCGACCAAGGGCTTCGAGCCCGGCAGCGGCCGGTTCCTGCACGAAGTCGCCGGCGAAGTGCTCGGCGACGACGTGCCGTTGGCGGTGGTGACCGGGCCGTCGTTCGCGAAGGAAGTCGCGCAAGGCCTGCCGACCGCGCTGACCGTGCACTCCGACGATGCCGCCTTCGCCCAGAGCGTGGCCGATGCCCTGCATGGGCCGGCGTTCCGCGCCTACACCGGCGACGACATGCTCGGCGCCGAACTCGGCGGCGCGATGAAGAACGTGCTCGCGGTCGCCACCGGCGTCGCCGACGGCATGCAGCTCGGCCTCAACGCGCGCGCCGGGCTGATCACCCGCGGCCTCAACGAAATGCTGCGCCTCAACCAGGCCATCGGCGGCCAGCCCGAGACCCTGATGGGTCTGGCCGGCCTCGGCGATCTGGTGCTGACCTGCACCGGCGATCTGTCGCGCAACCGCCGCCTGGGCCTGGCCCTCGGCCGCGGCCAGTCGATCGAAGACGCGGTGCGCGAGATCGGCCAGGTCGTCGAATCGGTGCAGACCGCCGACGAAGTGATGCGCCAGGCCGAACGGCACGGCGTCGAACTGCCGATCTCCAGCGCGGTGCGCGCCGTGCTGCACGGCGAGATCACTCCGGCCGACGGTCTGCGCAAGCTGCTCTCGCGCGAGCAGAAACCCGAATACCCGACCGACCTGTTCGGTTGAGTCGCAACGCCGGCGCTGCTGCCGGCGTCGCTGCGTCCGCCGCGACTATCGCGGCCACCCACCCCCTCGAAACCCTCGGGAAAGGAACTCCTATGCGTCGTACGCGGGCCGTCTGGCCGCTCGTGCTCTCCCTGTTGTCGTTGCCGGCCTTCGCCGCGCCGCCGCCCTGCGGCAGCTATGTGACCGACGACTCCCCCGATCGCCTGATCTTCGACGGCAGCCGCGTCGAGCTGCGCGACGAGGAAGGTTTCCTTTCCGAGTTCTCGCCCTACGCCTACCGCGTCGAAGGCGACACCTTGTGGGTGCGCTCCGCCGACAGCAATGTGCTCAAGACCTACAAGATCGAAAGCGACGGCCGTCTGGTCCAACAGGCCGACCGCTTCGACAAGGGCGGCGAGGTCTACCGGCAGGTCGCCAAGGCGCAGTGCCAGCCGGCGGGCACCCAGGTCGTGGCGGTCGCGCCCCTCGAAGGCAAGCAACACCGCGACGACCAGCAAGATTGCGCGCTCGGCGACGTCCAGTCCTGCGTCGCGGTCATCGATTTCGGCCACACCCTCGCGCCGGCGCAAAGCGCGGCGAAACTGGAAACCTACTGCCGCCGCGACCGCAGCCCCTACGCCTGCAAGCAATGGGTCAAGTCGCTGAGCGCCGAGGAAGCGGGCGCGCCGATATACATGTTCCGCACCCAGCGTGTGTCCGAGGCCGGCCTGGCCGCGTTGCGGGTGTCTTGCCGCGACATCGGCGACGGCAAGGCTTGCGTCTCGCTGGCCGACCAGCAATGGCTGGCCGGGCGCTATGCCGATGCGCACGACAGCTTCGCCTTCGCCTGCGACGGCAAGCTGTCCAAGGACGCCTGCAAGCGCATCCACGAGCTGAGCGGGCTGAACCTGCGCAACGATGCGCCGCGCCAGCCGCCGCGCCAGCCGTGCGGCAGCTATGTCCTTCCCGATTCCGAAACGAGCCTGTTCGGTGTGTTCCGTTTCACCGATGGGCAGGGCGCGAGCATGTCGGAAGAAGGCGAAGCCGACATGCGCTATCGCCTGCGCGAAGACGAAGTGCTGGTGCGCCACGACAAGGGCGACGATTTCGTGCTGCGCTGGTTCGATGCCGACACCCTGATCGGCATGGACGAGTGGACCCGCTACAAGGCGTATCGGCGCACCGAGCCCGCGCAGTGCGAGGCTATCGCCATGCCGGTGGCCGGCAAGCGCCTCAGGGAAACGCCGTACAAGGTCGACCACTGCGCCTTGACCGATCCGGGCGGCGCCGCGGCCTGTTGCGCGAAGGGTTCGATGTCGGCCTGCATGGGCGAGGGCCACATGGCCGCGCTCAACAACAACTGGGCCGTGGCCGCGCGTTCTTACGACAAGGTCTGCGCGATGCACGTGCGCGAAGGCTGCGGCAATCTCGTCGCTGCCTACCACAACACCGGCGACGACAAACTGCTCGCCGGCATCCGCAAGGTTTGCGCCGACACCCCCGACTCGGTGGCTTGCGAAGAACTGCAACTGGCCAGCCCGCAGCAGGTCGAAGAGAAGCGCCTGGAGCGCGAGATGGCGCAGGAGCTGCAGAAGCTGCTGCAGGAAGGCGCGAAAGACGGCGAATCGCAGGACGCGCCCGAAGGCGAGCGCTGAGCGCGAGGCCCGGTCTGCCGAGGTTCGTTATCGGCGGGCCCTGGCGCCGCCGCCACGAAGCAAGAGCGCCGTCGCTACGAAGCGAGTCAGCCCAGTGGCTTCGCCGATCCGAACCCCGGACAAAAAAAGAGCCCGGCCTTTCGGCCGGGCTCGATCGCGACGTTTCGGGGGAGAGAGAGAACGGATCGCGGTGTTGCGGAATACTTATCGGTAGCGCTTTCTATCAGAAGCTGAAGCGCGGGCCGATGAAGAATTCCTTTTCGCCGCCGTCGAGGAACTTGGCGTCGGCGGTGATGCCCCAGTTCTGGTTGAACTTCACCAAGGTACCGACACGGCCGTAGAACTTGCCGTCGTAGGACTTGTCGTAGTCCTGGTAGCCGGCGAAGGCATAGCCTTCCCAGTTCGGCGTCAGGGTGCCGTTGACGCCCACTTCGACGCTGCCGCCCTTGAGCTTGTAGTCGCCGAACGAGTCGAAGTCGGACTTGTTGTGCTCATAAGCCAGGCGGGTCACCAGGTCGACGCGCTTGCTCAGCTCGTGGTTGTAGCCCACGCCCACGCGCAGATGATCGACGTCGTAGCCGGGAACGCGGAAGGTGCCGAAGTTGTACGAATCGGTCTTCTGCTGGCTGTAGCTGCCGAAGACGTGGAAGTTCGGGTGGAACGCGTACGAACCGCCGATGGCCCAGCCGTCGGAGTCGGTGTACTTGGTTTCGCCGTCGGTCTTGGCGTAACCGGCCTGTGCGTAGTTGTAGGACACGCCTTCGGCCGCGGAAGCTGCGAACGGCAGGGCGGCGGCGAGGGTGAGGGCAAGCAATGCACGCTTCATAAGGTCTAAGCCTCTTTATTGGTTTTATTCCGAATCCTCGCGCCTCGGAGTAAGGCGTCCGTGTGGATTCGGTGTGCGCAGTATCGGCATCGCGCTTCAATCGAACCTGAATTTTGTGTGCCTTTTTACAGGAACTAAACGTTCTGCTTACGGTACTTGGACATTTACCTAGGCCTTAAGTCATGGTTTTTTCCGCTCGGTTCAGCGAATGACGAGGCAATCTTGCCCGCGGCTGAATGTCTTGTTTCGCCGTATTCGGCAAAGCCGCGCGAATCGATCGGAGTGAAATGCAAGGAACGGATATCGCCGGACCCGATCGCGGCCCGAACATGAGCGGACCTGGTTTGTTCCGCGAGCGCCGACCCATGACGTTTGTCACCGATCACCCCTTACGCCCGATGCCGTCGGACGAATTCCTGGCGCTTGACGAACGCATCGGAACGCAGGACTGGGGCGCCATCGCCGCCGCGTTGGATGGCGGCGGTCATGCGCTGATGCGGCAGTTGCTGACGCGCGAGGAGTGCGACGCTATCGCCGGCGCTTACCACGATGAGGCCCGTTACCGCAGTCGCGTGGTCATGGCTCGGCATGGTTTCGGGCGCGGCGAATACCGTTATTTCCGCTATCCCTTGCCCGATCTCGTGCAAGGTTTGCGCGGCGCCCTGTATCCGCGGCTCGCGCCGATCGCCGAGCGCTGGAACCAGGCCATGGGCATCGCCGTGCGCTACCCGCCGCGGCTGCAGGACTTTCTCGCGCGCTGCCATGCTGCGGGCCAGACCCGGCCGACGCCGCTGCTGCTGCGTTACGCGAGCGGCGACTACAACTGCCTGCACCAGGATCTGTACGGCGAGCATGTGTTCCCCTTGCAGGCGGCGATCCTGCTGTCGCAGCCGGGACGCGATTTCGAAGGCGGCGAGTTCGTGTTGACCGAGCAGCGCCCGCGCATGCAGTCGCGGGTCGAGGTGGTGCCGCTGCAGCAGGGCGACGCGGTGATGTTCGCGGTCAACCAACGGCCGGTGCGCGGCGCGCGCGGCCATTACCGCGTGGCGATGCGTCACGGTGTCAGCCGCCTGCATTCGGGACAGCGGCATACCCTGGGCGTGATCTTCCACGACGCGAGCTGAGCCGAGGTCGCGGCGATAACGTCGAGGCGTGCCGGGCACGGCCAGCGTTGGCGCCGTCGGCGGCGCCAGGTTACGGCGGCCAGCGCCGGTGTTTCATGCATGAACGACTCGGACGTGACCGTGTTCGCGCGGCCACGGCGTTGGCTATGGAGTCGCGGCCCATGCGCCGCGACAACGCGACGATGGCCGATCGCGGTGCGCGCCTGGCGGCACGCGCCGACGCCGGAGGCTTCGCGCGTCCATGGACGTAGTCGCCGTCAGGGAGTCAGGTCATGGCATTGCACGAACAAGCGTATATCCGTCGCGAACTGGAGTTTCCGGGGGCCTTGAGCAATGGCGCGAGCGGGGCGGGCGCAAGACGGGTCCAGGAATGGCTGGGGTTTCACGGCAACGGCACGCCGATCGACGGCAAGTTCGGTCCGGCCACCAACCGCGCTATCGAGGCCTTCGCCGCACGCAAGCATCTGAGTTACGCCGGCACCTTGACCCACGAGGTGTGGGCGGCGCTGACCGAGCCGATGGCGCGCGTGGTCGGTTTGCCGGCGAAGGCGCCGAATAAGTCGTATCCGCAACTCGTGCGTTGGTTCGCCGAGCAGCACTTGGCCGAGCATCCGGTCGAACTCGGCGGCGCCAACCGTGGGCCCTGGGTACGCATGTACATGAAGGGCAGCGAGGGCGAAGCCATGCTCTGGTGCGCCGGCTTCGTCAGCTTCGTCATGCAGCAGGCCGCCGAGAAGGCCGGCCGCGCCGCGCCGATCGCCGGCAGCTTCGGCTGCGACGAACTCGCGCGCCAGGCGAAGGCGGCGGGGCGTTTCGTCGCCGGCAAGAACGTTGCCCATAACGGCGGTTTCGGCGCGCTCGGCGCTTGCGGCATCTTCCTGGTGCGCAAGACCTCGAGCGACTGGATCCACACCGGTTTCGCCTTCGACGGCGGCGAGGAAAGCTTCCTCAGCATCGAAGGCAACACCGACCACAAGGGTTCGGCGAACGGCTTCGAGGTCGCGCGCCGCACCCGCCGCACCGCCGCCAACGATTTCATCCGCCTCGCTTAAGCGGGGCGCTGCCCCGCGGCCGCGCCGTCTTCCCGCGTTCCGCCCGCCGAACGGGCGGTGCGTCCTGGTTCCGTTTTCGCCCGTCCCCGCCAGACGAAATGTTGGCGGGGCGTATTGACGCGCCCTTCACCTCGACTTACATTGCCTCGTCAATGAAATGATATATCGTTTCATTTCACAGAAGGCATGGGGCGAGGATCACAGTGAGCGCAGGCAAGCAGGGCAGCCGGGCAGGTGCGGCGTACTTCGGGCGGATGACGCTCGCATCGGCTTTGGCATCGGTGACGTTGGCGTCGCCGGCGGCGGCACAGGAGGCCGCCGGCGGCGCGGCGGCGACCCTGCTCGACACGGTCACCGTCGAGGGCCGGCGCGCCGCCACCGCGCCGCTCGACACCGCCAACGCCACCGGTTCGCGGCTCGGCCTGACCGCGCGCGAGACCCCGGCGATGGTCGAAGTGCTGAGCCAGGACGCGATCCAGGCCCGCGGCCTGCGCGGCAGCGTCGATGCGCTCAACGCCGCGCCCGGCGTATTGGCCGGGCAGTTGCCGTCGTCGCCGGGCATGACCTCGATGCGCGGGTTCACCGGCGGCGCCATCGCCTTGCTCTACGACGGCGTGCGCCAGACCGCGGCGCCCTTGGTCACGCGCGACTTCGACAGTTGGAGCTTCGAGCGCATCGAAGTGCTCAAGGGCCCGGCCTCGGTGCTATACGGCGAAGGCGCGCTGGCCGGCGCGATCAACCTGGTGCCGAAGCGGCCGCAGCTCGGCGACAGTGCTGTGGATGCCCGCGCTTTCGAAGGCATGGCCGGCTGGGGCAGCTTCGGCAGCCAGCGTTATGCGCTCGACGCGAACATTCCGCTCAGCGATCGCTTCGCCTTGCGCGCGGTGGCCAGCCATCGTCGCAGCGACGGTTATGTCGACGACACCGCCAGTGAGGCGACCTCGGCGACGCTGGCCGCGCGCTGGCGTCCGAGCGACGCGCTCGACATCGATCTGGCCCTGGATCATTACGAAGACGACTACGACACCGCCTACTGGGGCACGCCCCTGCTGCCGCGTGCCATCGCCCGCGAGCCGAGCGGGCTGGTGCGCAGCGGCAGCGACTACGTGCTCGACCGCTCCCTGCGCAAGCGCAACTACAACGTCGACAACGGCGTACAGGACGCACGCAGCGACTGGCTGCGCTCGCGGGTGAGCTGGCAGCTCAGCGACGGTCTGCGTTTCAGCAACGAGTTCGGCTATTACGACGCCAAGCGGCGCTGGCTGAATTCCGAGACCTATACCTATAACCGCCGCAGCGGCCTGCTCGATCGCGGCACCACCCGGATCGAACACGAACATCGCTTCTGGGTGGAACGCGCGACCCTGTTCTCGGAGCACCGCCTGGCCGGGCGCCGCAACCGCGCCTCGGTCGGGGTCGAGTTCAGCGACGGCGACTTCTTCGTCATGCGCCGTTTCGGCACGACCACGGCGGTCGACCCGTTCGCGCCGGTCCGCGGCCGCGTGTCCTTCGACGACGTTGCGCGCAACTTTCCCGGCACCGGCAACCGCGTCGATTTCGACTCGACGACCCGGGTCGCCTCGGTGTTCGCCGAAGACGCGCTCAACCTGAGCCCGCGCTGGTTGCTGCTGGCCGGGCTGCGTTACGACCGCATCGAACTCGAACGCAGCATCCGCGACCTCAACACCGCAGCGCTGACCCGGTTCGAGCGGCGTTACGAACCCTTGTCGTGGCGGCTCGGCACGGTATTCGACCTCAGCCCGAAGACCCAGTTGTTCGCCCAGTACAGCGAGGCGGTCGCGCCGGTCGGCAGCCTGCCGCTGCTGTCGCTGGCCAATTCGCGCTTCGAGCTGACCCACGGCCGCGCCATCGACGCCGGCATCAAGAGCAGCTTCTGGCAGGACCGCATCGACCTCAGCCTGGGCGGTTACTGGATCGAGCAGGACGACATCGTCACCCGCGACCCGCTCAATGCGAATCTGTCGGTGCAGGGCGGGCGCCAGTCCTCGCGCGGCATCGAACTGTCGGCATCGGCGGCGCTGACGCGCGGCCTGCGCCTGGATGCGAGCTTGGCCGCGCTCGATGCGCGCTTCGACGAACTGCGCGAAGCCGGCGGCGTCGACCGCGCCGGTAACGTGCCGCCGAACGTGCCCGAGCGCGTCGCCAACCTGTACGCGAGCTATCGCTTCGAGGCGATCCCGCTGACCCTCGGCGGCGGCGTGCGTCATGTCGGCGCCTTCTACACCAACAACGCCAACAGCATCCGCGTCGGCGGCCACGACGTCTGGGACGCCTCCGTCGCCTACCGCCTGCCGTTCGGCGAGATCGCCCTGCATGGGCGCAACCTCGGCGATGCCTTCTATGCCGACTGGTCCGGCGGCGCTGCCGACCAATTGGTGATCGCGCCGCCGCGCAGCGTCGAACTGACTTTCCGGGTGAACCTATGAGCCTGCTGGAAACCCGCAGCGACGCGCTGCGCCTGCACGAGGTGCGCAAGGACTTCGGTGCGCGCCATGCGCTCGAAGCCTTGTCGCTGGCGATCGCGCCGGGCGAGGTTTATGCCTTGCTCGGCCCGAACGGCGCCGGCAAGACCACCACCTTGAACCTGATCCTCGGCTTCCTGGCGCCGGAGGCGGGCCATATCGACGTCGCCGGCACCCGCGTCGACCGCGACCCGCTCGCGGCACGGGCCAAGATCGCCTACCTGCCGGAAACGGTGATGCTGCATCCCACTCTCAACGCGATCGAGAACCTGAGCTATTTCGCCCTGCTCGGCGGGCGCCGTCTCGACGATGCGCAGGCGCGCGCGTTGCTCACCGAAGCCGGTTTGCAGGAGGAGGCGCACAGCCGCCGCGCCGCCGGATTTTCGAAAGGCATGCGCCAGAAGGTCGGCCTGGCGATCGCCCTGGCCAAGAATGCGCAGTTGTTGCTGCTCGACGAACCCACCTCGGGGCTCGACGCCAGCGCCGCCAACGACCTCTCGCAAGGCGTGCGCGCGGCGGCCAAGCGCGGCATCGCGGTGCTGATGGCGACCCACGATCTGTATCGGGTCAAGGATGTGGCGCATCGGCTCGGCATCCTGCGCGCCGGGCGTCTGCTGGTCGAACGTCATACCGACGAACTGTCGGCGACCGAGATCGAAGCCCTGTATCTGGAGCAGCTCGCCGCATGAGCGCGTCGCTGACCGGTTACGAATGGACGCTGCTGCGTCGCGACCGTCGGGCGTGGTGGGCCTTGCTTTGCCTGGGCGCCTTGGTGTTGCTGGCGTTCGCGGTCAATCTGGATGCGATCGCCACGACCAATGCGGCCAAGAGCGAGATCGGCCGCGCCGAGCGCGCGCGCTGGCTGGGCCAGGGCGAGAAAGACCCGCACTCGGCCGCGCATTACAGCATCTACGCCTTCAAGCCGACGCCGGTGCTGGCCGCGCTCGATCCCGGCGTGGAGCCCTTCGTGGGCCAGGCGGTCTGGCTGGAAGCGCATGTGCAGAACGACATGCTGTACCGGCCGCAAGGCGAGGCCTCGATGCTGCAGCGCGCCGGCCTGGTCAGTCCGGCCGGGCTGCTGATCGGCTTCGCGCCCTTGGTCGCTTTCCTGCTTGCCTTCACCGCGGTGGCGATGGACCGCGAACGCGGCACCTTGCGCTTGGCGCTGGGCGCGGCGATCCGGCCGCGCGCGATCGTGATCAGCAAGGCCTTGGCGATCTGGTCTGCACTCGTGTTGGTCTTGCTGCTGCCGGTGACCGCTGCGACCGCTGCATCGAGCTTCGTCCTGGGCGTGTTCGACCTCGACACCGCCACGCGCCTGGGCTTATGGACGCTGACGATGGCGCTGTATCTGGCCTTGCTGACCGCGGTCGGCATTGCGGTGTCGATGCTCGCCGGCAGTGTGCGCGCGGCGTTGGCGCTGTTGTTCGGTCTGTGGATCGTGTTCGGCCTGGCCTTGCCGCGCTGGGCCAACAGCGCGGTCGACAGCGCGCAGCCGTTGCCGTCGACCCAGGCGGTCAAGCAGCGTTTGCTCGACGAGGCGCCGGCGTTCTGGACCGCCGAGGATGCCAAGGCCAACCAGGCCAAGCTGCTGGCGCAGTACGGCGCGGCGAGCAAGGACGAGTTGCGGGTCGATCTGCGCGGCGCCGAACTCGATCTGAGCGAGCGGCATTCGCATGCGGTGTTCGACCGCGTGCTCGGCGGTTTCTACGACCGCGTCGAAGCGCAGGATCGCGGCTATGCCGTGCTGGGCCTGCTGTCGCCGATGGCGGCGATGCAGAGTCTGTCGCCGGCCCTGGCCGGCAGCGACTTCGTCCATCACCGCCGCTTCGTCGATGGCGCCGAGCGCTACCGGCGCGAGTTAGTCAATCGCATGAACCAGGACGTGATGGCGCATCCGCTCAACGGCGAGGGGCCGCGTCATACCAACGATGCTTCGCTGTGGGCGCAGATCCCCGAGTTCCGCCATCGCGTGCCGCCGTTGGCGAGCGCCTGGGGCGTGAGCACGCCGGCCTTGCTGGCCTTGCTGGGCTGGTGCGCGGCGGCCTGGGCGGCGTTGGCGCTGGCGGCGCGGAGGATGCGGCCATGAGCGCGACGGTCGACATCGGTTTCGTCGCGTTGTGGCGCTGGGAGCTGCGCCACGTCGGACGTAATCGCTTGCTGTGGATGGTGATCGGCCTGCTCGGCGTGGCGATGCTGTGGGGTGCGCTCAGCGGCGCCGCCCTGCATCGCAGCCAGGACGCGGCGATCGAACGCAGCCGCGCCAGCGATGCGGCCTGGACCGCGCAGATCCGCGAACGCGCGCGCCGCTACGCCGAGCCGGCCGAGAGCGAAGTGCCGTACTGGCAGGACCCGACCGACGCCGCGGGCTTCAGCCGCTATTTCCTGCGTACGCACAGCTACAAGCCGAACCTGCCGTTGTCGCCGCTCGCGGTCGGGGTCAGCGACCTGATGCCCGGGCGCTTGCCGGTCAAGCTGGAAACACCGTTCGGGGTCGAACCGGTGTACGACTTCGAGAACCCGCGCGGGCTCGGGCTGGGACGTTTCGACCTCGGCTTCGTGTTGGTGTATCTGCTGCCGATCGCGGTAGTGCTGTTGATCGGCTTGCTCGCCACCTTCGAGCGCGACCACGGCATGCTGCGTTTGATCGCCGCGCAACGGGTCGGTCCGCGGACCTGGCTCGGCGCCCGCGTCGCCGCCATCGTCGCCTGGCTCGCGCCGGCGACGCTGCTGTTGGCGACTGTCTCACTCCTGGCCGCCGGCGCCGATATCGCCGCGGCCTGGCCCGAACTGATCGCGTCGGCGGTACTGGTGGTGGCTTACCTGTCGTTCTGGGCCGCGCTGGGATTCGTCGTGGTCTCGGCCTGGCCCAGCGCCGCCGGCGCGATCAGCCTGATGAGCGCGGTGTGGGCGCTGCTCGCGATCGGCCTGCCCCTGCTCGGCAGCGCGCTCGCGACCCGGCTCGGCGACGCGCCGCCGCCGGTGGCCTATGTCGATGCGCAACGGCGCGCCAACGACGCCATCGCCGAACAGCGCGACGCGATCGTCGCCGCCGCCTTCCGCCGATCTTCCGTACTCGCCGCGGCGACCGAGCGCGTGGCCAAGATCGACTACGCCACGCGCATGACCTTCCTGACCCCGGAGCTCGAACGGCGCCTGCTGCCCTTGCGCGAGCGCCAACAGGCCGCGCGCGAATGGCGCGGCCGGGTCTCGGACTGGGCCGGCTATCTCGCGCCGCCGTTGGGACTGGAAGAAGCTTTGGCGGTGCTTGCCGGCACCGATGCTACCCGTCATGAACGCTTCGAACAGCAGACCCGCGCATACCAACTGCGCCTGCGCGATTGGTTCTACCCGCGCATCCAAGGGCAAATCGCCGCGCCGACGCCGCGCGCGGTGGCCAATAGCTACGGGCGGATGAACTTCGCCGATTACGACGGCATTCCCGCGTATCTCGGCACCGAGGCGCCAGCGCGCGCGCGGGTCGCCGCGGTGCTGCCGATGATCGGTTGGCTGTGCCTGCTGGCGGGTCTGCTGACCGCACTCGCCTGGCGGCGTTTGCGTCGCTGGCCGACGGAGCTCTGAGCGATGAGACGAGACGCACTGGCCTGGGCCTTGGGCCTGATCGCTGCGACCGCGACGGGCGCGGTGCAGGCGCAACGCACCGACGACAACGCCGTCACCGCGGCCGAGGACGCGTTCGGTGCCACCCTCGGCAACGAAACCATCGGCTTGTACAGCACCAAGCAGGTGCGCGGCTTTTCGCCGGTCGACGCCGGCAACGTGCGCATGGACGGAGTCTATTTCGATCGCCAGGGCACGGTGCCGCCGCGCCTGGTCGAGGGCTCGACCATTCGCGTCGGCCTGTCGGCGTTGAGTTATCCGTTCCCGGCGCCGACCGGCATCGTCGACTATCGCCTGCAGAAGGCCGGCGACCAGCGCGTGATCAGCGTGGTCGGCGCGCTCAATGCCTACGGCGCGCCGGCGTTGGAACTCGACGCCAAGCTGCCCGTGATCCCGGGCCGGCTCGGGATCGCCGCCGGTGTCTCGTATGCGCGCGAGGAGTATTACGACGGCGCCGACGCGCGCTATCTGCGCGCCGGTGTGGTGCCGCGTTGGCGCCCGACCGAGAACATCGAGATCCTGCCGTTCTGGAGCATCTCGCGCGGCCGCGACGAGGAAGTCGCGCCGACGATCATTACTGCCGGCAATCATCTTCCGCCGAAGATCGAACGCCGCCGTCATTTCGGCCAGACCTGGTCGGACAACGAGTACGACAGCCGCAACTACGGCGTGCTCGGCAAGGCGCGCTTCGGCGACGACTGGGCCCTGACCGGCGGCGTGTTCCGCTCGATCAATAATATGCCGAGCGGTTTCGCCGAGTTGTTCGTCGACACTACCCGCGATGGCCTGGCGCGCGAGAAAGTCATCGCCGATCCGCGCCAGCGCTCGGCCTCGACCAGCGGCGAGCTGCGCCTGAGCCGCAGTTTTCGCGAAGGCCCGCGCCTGCATGTGCTGCACCTCGCCGCACGCGGCCGTCGCCTCGACAGCGAGTACGGCGGTTCGGCGCCGACCCTGGATTTCGGCGTGCGGCCGCTCGGCGAACCCTTGCCGATGCCTGAACCCGCAGCGTTCGCGTTCGGCCCGCGCACCCACGACCAGGTCCGCCAATGGACCGGCGGCCTGGCCTACGAAGGGCGCTGGCGCGAGGTCGGCGAACTCAGCCTCGGCATCCAGCGCAGCCGCTATGAAAAAAGCGTCGACCAACCGGGCCTGCCGCGCACCGCAACGCGCGATCAGCCCTGGCTGCCGAACGCCAACGTCTCGGTCTATCTCGGCAAGCGCCTGGCCTTGTACGCCGGCCACACCCGCGGTCTGGAGGAAAGCGGCATCGCACCCGACGACGCGGCCAATCGCAACGAAGCCCTGCCGGCGATCCGTACGCGGCAGAGCGACGCCGGCCTGCGTTGGGCCTTCGCCGACGGCATGAAGCTGGTCGCCGGTGCCTTCGACGTGCGTAAACCCTATTTCACCACCGACGAGCGCAACGTCTACGGCGCGATCGGCGAAGTGCGCCACCGCGGCGTCGAGTTGAGCCTGAGCGGTCGGCCGATGGATTCCCTGAGCCTGGTCGCCGGCGCGGTGTTGATGCGGCCGCGGGTGAGCGGCGAGGCGGTACGTCTGGGCCGGGTGGGCGATCGCCCGATCGGCCAGACCGAGCGCGTGCTGCGCGCCGATCTCGAATACCGCCCACCGTCGTGGGCGGGGCTCTCGTTCGATCTGTCGATGAGTCACTACGGCGAACGCATCGCGTCGCGCGACGGACGCAACCGCGTACCCGACTACACCTTGGTCGATGTCGGCGCGCGCTATCGGTTCCGGCTCGGTTCGGCGCCGGCGACCTTGCGCCTGCTGGTCGCCAACGTCGGCGACACCTACACCTGGAACATCTACGGCAACAACAGTTTCGGACTCACCGACGGGCGGCGCTACGTGGCCCAGCTCGCGGTCGATTTCGACGGTTAATTCGGCGGTTTTGGGGAGCGTGCGGCCATGCTGAGGCAGGAGCGGTATCGCGATAACGACCACGCGCGGGGTGGGGCCCGCGCGCAGGTGCGGGCGTCGTGCGAGCGGACTTCGAGGATCTACAGCGGCGTCTGCCACGGCACGCTGGGCGAGCTGTTGCAGGGGCCGTATGCGCAGGACGGCGAATTGCACATCGGCCTGATCTCCTTGCCGGTGCGCAAATACAGCTGGATCCATTTCGCCCCGGGCGACGATGGCGACATCGCCGTCGACCTGGCCGGCAAGGACAAATGCCGGCAGGCGATCGCGCTGTACCTGCAAGCGCACGGCAAGCGCCTGCCGAGCGGGCGCTGGAGCCACGACTCGGAACTGCCGCTCGGCAAGGGCATGGCCAGTTCGACCGCCGACATCGTCGCCACCATTCGTTGCCTGGACCGGATCTTCGGCCTGGCCTCGGCGCCGGCGGCGATCGCCGACCTGCTGCGCGGCATCGAGCGTTCCGACAGCGTGTTCCTCGACACCCACGCGTTGTACCTGAGCGGACGCCAGCAGATCGTGCAGGCCTTCGATACGCCGCTGCGCCTGCATGCCTGCTACATCGACGAAGGCGGCACGGTCGAGACCGAGAAGTACGCGCATCCCTTGCTGGCCCACTACCAGCGCCATCTCGACGCCTATCAGGACAATCTCGAACGTGCGCTGCAGGCGTTCGCCGCGCACGACCTCGCCGCCATTTGCGCCTGCGCGACCCAGAGCGCGCAGTTGGCGCAGGGGGTGATCGCCAAACGCCACCTTGATGCGTTGCTAGAACGGCGCAGCGATTTCGCCGCCGACGGCATCGTCGTCGCCCACACCGGCAGCCTGCTCGGCTATCTGTTCGTCGAGCGGCCCGACGCGGCGCGCATGGGCGAGCTGTCGGCCTTCTTCCGCGGCCTGGGCCACCAGTGCCGTTTCGCCGAAACGGGGTTCTGATGAGCATGCATACGCATATCGCCGACGCGATCAAGGCGCCCGACCTGGTTCGGCTGGGCGCCAATCTCTATGTCGCCCGCTTCGAGACCATGAAGGTGTATTCGACTCTGGTCGCGGTCGAGCGCCTGCTCGCCAGCGGCCGCATCCGCCCGGGCGCGACCCTGATGGACAGCTCCAGCGGCATCTATGCGTATGCTCTGGCCCTGGCCTGTCACAAGTACGGCCTGCATTGCCACATCGTCGGCTCCAAGACCGTCGACCGCACCCTGATGCTGCAGCTGCGCATCCTCGGTGCGACCATCGAGCAGGTCGAGCCGCAGGCGACCTTGAAGATGGACCAGAGCCTGCGCGTGGCGCGCATCCGCGAACTGCTCGACAGCCGCCCCGACGTGCACTGGATGCAGCAGTACCACGACGACATCCATTACGACGGGTACGAGCCGGTCGCGGCTTTGTTCGCCGATGTCCTTGGCGACAGCGCGCTCAGCGTGGTCGGCGGGGTCGGCTCGGGCTGTTCCACCGGCGGTCTGGCCAGAGCCTTGCGCGCGCACGATGCCGCGGTCGAACTGATCGGCGTGCAACCGTTCGGCAGCATGACCTTCGGCTGCCAGCACATCGAAGACCCCGGCATCATCATCGCCGGTATCGGCAGTTCGATTCCGTTCCGCAACGTGCAGCATCGCTTGTACGACCAGATTCACTGGGTCTCGTTCGACTACGGTCTGTCGGGTTCGGTGGCCCTGCTGCGCGAACACGCGGTGTTCGCCGGTTTGTCGACCGGCTGCTGCTATCTGGTCGCCGCGCGCGAAGCCGCGCGCCGGCCCGAACGCAACATCGTCTTTCTCGCCGCCGACACCGGCCACCGCTATGTCGAGGGTGTGTTCGCTCATTACGAACAGGCCCTGGACCCGCGTGGCCTGGAGCCCAAGCCCATCGCCTCGCTCGATGAGCTGGCCCTGCCGTGGTCGGCGATGGCCTGGGCGCGCGCCGACTTCGCCACCGATCCCGACGACGTCGTAGCGCCGCCGCAACGCGATGCGGCGCTCGTCGCCGCGCACTGAATCCCTCCCTGGAGCAACTCCTCATGGCGCATCTGTTGATGATCGAAAGCTGGGTCGGCGGCACCGGCCGCATCTTCCCGCCCGCGATCGGCCGGCTCGGCCACCGCTATACCTTCGTCACCCGCAATCGCGGTCATTACCGCGACGCGCGTTCGCAAGAGATTCACCCGGTAATCGACCATGCCGATCACGTGCTGACCGCCGAGACCAACGACGTGCCGGCGCTGATCGAATTCCTGCGCGCCCAGCACGCCATCCTCAAGTTCGACGGTGTGGTGACGATTTGCGATTACTACATCGACACCGTGGCCCAGGTCGCGCAGGCGCTGGGGCTGCCGCAGGCGTTCTCGGCCAATGTGGTGATGGAGCGGCGCAAGGACCGGGTGCGCGAGGCGATCGAACGCGCCGGCCTGCCGAACCCGAAGTTCGCGGTGACCCGCTCCTGGGACGAGACCCGCAGCGAGGCGCAGCGGATCGGCTATCCCTTGATCGTCAAGCCGACCGACCTGGCATCGAGCGCGTTCGTGCGCCTGATTCACGACGAGGAAGAGCTGTGTGCGGCCTTCGATGCGCTCGAACAGTTTCCGCGCAATTTCCGCGAACAGGCGCGCGTGCCCTTGCTGCTGTTGGAGGAGTACCTGTGCGGCGAGGAGTTCAGCGTCGAGGCGTGCACCTATCGCGGCCGTACCACGGTCATCGGCATCACCGACAAGAGCCTTACGGGGTTTCCGTACTTCATCGAGGACGGGCATATGTTCCCGGCCCGGCTCAATCCGGCCGACGCTGCGGCCATCGAGGCCTTGGTGCTCGGTGCGCTCGAAGCGGTCGGACACGATCACGGCATCAGCCACACCGAGGTCAAGCTGACCGCGGATGGGCCGCGCGTCGTCGAGATCAATCCGCGCCCGGGCGGCAACTACATCGCCGAGTTGATCCAGCGCGTGACCGGCATCGACCTGCTCGATGCGCAGATCGAGCTCGCCCTCGGCCGCGAACCGGACCTGGGGCGCGTCGATACCGGTATCGCCAGTGCGGCGATCAAGTTCCTGGTGCCGCCGCGCGGCGGCTACGTGCTGGCGATGGACGGCGCCGCGAGCCTGGAGGCCGATCCGAATATCGAGCGCTGGAGCCTGAGCGCGGTGGCCGGCAGCGAAGTCGCGGCGCCGATCGACAACGCCTGTTACCTCGGCCACGTGATCGCGGTCGATCGGGTAGGCGGACAGGCGCGCGGGTATGCCGAGCGGGCGCTGGCCGAGGTCACGCTGCGTTATGCGGACACGAGCGCGGGCCCGGATACGCAAGCGGATGACAGGGAGGAGGCCCGGACTCGCGCTGCTGCAGAACTGGCGTCGACTGCAGCGTGAGCGCGGCTGTATGGATTTGCTCCCGCTATCCCATTGCTGTCCCCCCCTTTGGAAAAGGGGGGCAGGGGGGATTTGCCCTTCGCTTTTAGTTCGAGGCCGAGCAACAGCAAAGGCAAAGGCAAATCCCCCCGCGTCCGCTACGCGGTCGCGGCCCCCCTTTTCCAAAGGGGGCAACGGCAACGGCAAGTGCAATAGAAGCAACAGCAACAGCCCCATCGACCGCAATCCGACGCGCTTCCCCCGCACAATTTCTCCGAGACCGACGACATGACGCTTTCCGTACCGACGGCCGTCGCTGCCGCACCTTCCACCGGCCAACTGCCGCCCATCGACGTCGCTGCACTGACCGAAGCGGTGCTGCGCGGCGACTACGGCCCGAATCCCGAAGGCCTGCATGCCGTCGGCGCGTTCTGGGTGCGCCAGAGCACCCAGTTCCCGGGCACCGAGACCAAATACCGCAACTACTATCTGGTGCTGCGGGTGGAGTCGGGCTTCGGCGGTTGTTGTGTTGAGCGCGATCAGCTCGACTCGGTGATCGCCGAGGAGTTGTCCGGGCGTAGCGTCGCCGAGTTGCTGCGCGATCAACGCACGCCGGTGCGGGTCGCCGCGCTCGATGCCTACCTGTCGCTGGTGCGGCCGCATCGCGAGGCGGCCGAGGCGCAGGTGTTCATGCTGCCGCACGGTACGCCGCTGGAGCGGGCGCGGGCGCGCGACGAGGCCATCGCCGGTCTGCTCAAGATCGAGCCGGGCATGCGCGTGGGCCTGATCGGCGTGGTCAACCCGCTGGTGGCGGCGATCCAGGCCCAGGGCGGGATTTGCCTGCCCTGCGATTTCAATCTGCAACGCACCCAGGACGGCACCGAGGTGGTGCGCGATATGCGGCCGGTGCTGGCGCAGGCGGACCTGGTGATCGCCACCGGCATGACCCTGAGCAACGGCTCTTTCGACGAGATCCTCGCCAGCGTGCGCGCGCGCGGCATTCCGTTGATCGTCTACGCCCAGACCGGCAGCGCGATCGTGCCGCGTTTTCTCGGACACGGTGTCGCCGCGGTGTCGGCCGAGCCGTTCCCGTTCTCGCAGTTCAGCGCCGACCCGACGCCGATCCATCTGTATCGCGCCGCCGCTGCAGGCGATGCGCGCGCGGCGGCCTGAGCGCGGCCATGAGCGCAAGCCCGCCGCTGCAGGCATCCGTTCCCCTCGGCGCCGACGCGCGCCGACGCGGCCTCAACGGTTTGCTGGTCTACACCTTCTTCATGGTGACCGGCTTCGCCATGTTGATGCCGCTGGTCGCGGTGCACTTCGTCAACGACGTCGGCTTGGCCGCGGCGGCGGTCGGTCTGGCGTTGGCGGTGCGGCAACTGACCCAACAAGGCCTGGCTCTGGTCGGCGGCGTGCTCTCGGACCGCTTCGGCACGCGCCGCATGATCTGTCTCGGCGTGTTGCTGCGCGCGGCCGGCTTCGCCAGCCTGGCCTTCGCCGACGATCTGCCGCTGCTGTTGTTCGCGATGGCGGTGTCGGCGCTCGGCGGGGCGATGTTCGAGGCGCCGTACCAGGCTTCTATCGCCGCGCTCACCGACGAGCGCACGCGGCCGCGTTATTACGCGATCAGCAACTGGGTCAGTGGCGTGGCGACCACGCTCGGGCCCTTGCTCGGGGTCGCCTTGTTGCGTTTCGACTTCCGCGTGGTCTGCCTGGTCGCCGCGGCCTGTTTCGCGCTCAACTTCGTCATCGCCCTGCGCCTGTTGCCGTCGGTGGAGATGCCGGAGCGGCCGCCGCCGCTGCGCCACGGCCTCGACCTGGTGCGCCGCGACCGCGCTTTCCTGAGCCTGGTCGTGCTGATGATGCCGTACTGGTTTCTCGCGGTGCAGATCAACATCAGCCTGCCCCTGTTGGCACAGCGGCTGACCGGCGAAGTCGACAGCGTCGGGGTGATGTTCGCGGTCAGCGCCGGCCTGACGGTGTTGCTGCAATACGGCCTGGTGCGCTGGCTCGAACAGCGTCTCAGCACCGCCCAGGTGCTGGTGCTCGGTGTGGTGCTGATGTCGCTGGCGGTCGGCGCGATCGGCTTCACCGACGGCTTCGCCGGTTTCCTGTTGTGCATCGGCGGCTTCGCGGTCGGCGCGGTGATGACCCGCCCGACCCAACAGACCTTGATCGCCGGCATGGCCGACCCGCGCGCGCTCGGCACGTTTCTCGGCGTGAGTTCGCTCAGCCTCGCCATCGGCGGCGGCTTGGGCAACGTCGCCGGCGGTTGGCTGGTCGATGTGGCGACGGCGAGGCACTGGCCGTGGTTGCCGTGGACGGTGTTCTGCGCCATCGGCCTGCTCAACGCGCTGGGCCTGTCGCTGCTGCTGCGCGCGCCGCGCGCGCAGGCGCTGCCGGCCGCATGAGGCGCCAGTAACGGCAACGAGGTTCGGCCAAGGCCGAGGAGATTTGCTCCCTCTTCCGCACCCGAGGGGAAGGGGGAGTCTTTTTCTTCGTGCGGCTCAGGCGCCGCCAGCGAAGTCGTGCTGGCGCCAGGCCTCGAACACCACCACCGCGACCGCGTTGGACAGATTCAGGCTGCGGTTGTCCGGGCGCATCGGCAGGCGCAGGCGATGTTCGGCCGGGATCCGTTCGAGCACGTCCTCGGGCAGGCCGCGGGTTTCCGGGCCGAACACGAAGGCGTCGCCGGCGGCATAGCGGGGCTGGTCGTGGCGGACCCGGCCGCGCGTGCTCAGCGCGAACAGTCGCGGCGGCGCGATCGCGTCCAGCGCCGCGGCCAGGCTGTCGTGCACCTGCACGGCGGCGTACTCGTGATAGTCGAGCCCGGCGCGGCGCAATTGCTTGTCCTCCAGGGTGAACCCCAGCGGCGCCACCAGGTGCAGGCGCGCGCCGGTGTTCGCGCACAGGCGGATCACGTTGCCGGTGTTGGGCGGAATCTCGGGCTGGTAAAGGATGACGTCGAACATCCGCGCATTATGCGCGGCGAGGCCGCTCGGCCGCAGCGACAACGTAAATGCGACCGGCCACCCCCTATGACCGCCGGCCTAGTGCCTGGGCGCCTCGACCCGCCTAGGATGGTGCTTTCGTCCGCGCGCGGACGACCCCAGCCAGGAGTGCCCATGTCGCCGAAGTCCCCGTTGTCCCCGAACGCGCTCCGCGCCGCCCGCCCGCGCGCCGCCGCGCTGGCTCTCGCGCTGGCGACCGCCGTGGCCGGCACGGTCTGCGCGCCGGCGCTGGCGGCACCGGCCGCCGGCGCCAACGCGAACTCGAAGGCCGAGGTTTCGATCCCGTATGAAGAGTTCACCCTGCCCAACGGCTTGCGGGTGATCGTCCATACCGATCGCAAGGCGCCGATCGTCGCGGTCAACGTCTGGTACCACGTCGGCAGCAAGAACGAGCAGGCCGGGCGCACCGGTTTCGCCCATCTGTTCGAGCACCTCATGTTCCAGGGCTCGGAGAACCACAAGGGCGAGTTCTTCGCGCCGTTCGAGCTGGTCGGCGTGACCGACCAGAACGGCACCACCAACCAGGACCGCACCAACTACTTCCAGAACGTGCCGACCACCGCGCTCGACATGGCGCTGTGGATGGAATCGGACCGCATGGGCCATCTGCTCGGCGCGATCGACCAGAAAACCCTCGACGAACAGCGCGGCGTGGTCCAGAACGAAAAGCGCCAGGGCGAAAACCAGCCCTACGGCCGCCGCATCAGCGCCAAGCTCTACGAGGCGCTGTATCCGGCCGACCACCCCTACAGCTGGCAGACCATCGGCTCGATGGCCGACCTCGACGCGGCCTCGCTCGACGACGTCAAGACCTGGTTCCGCAGCTGGTACGGCCCCAACAACGCAGTGCTGGTGCTCGCCGGCGACATCGATGTGGCGACCGCCAAGGAAAAGGCGCTGCGTTACTTCGGCGACATTCCGGCCAGCGCGACCCTGCCCGACATGGCCGCGCGCGTGCCCAAGCGCGAGCGCGACACCGAGGAAACGGTGCCCGACCGTGTGCCGCAGGCGCGCGTTTACCGCGCCTGGCCGGTCGCCGAATTCGGCAGCCCAGACGGCACCGAACTCGGCCTGTTCGCGCAGGTCCTCGGCGGCAGCGCGGCCTCGCGCCTGGACGCGCGCCTGGTCCACGCCGACCGCATCGCCGACAGCGCCAGCGTGTCGATCAACGACGCCGAGATCAGCGGCACCCTGGTGGTGGTCGCCAACGTCAAGCAGGGCGTCGACCCGGCCAAGGTGCGCGCCGCCATCGACGAAGAGATCAAGCGCCTGATCGAACAAGGCCCGACCGCGCAGGAGCTCGAACAGGCCAAGACCGCGAGCCGCGCCGACTTCGTCCGCGGGGTCGAACGCATCGGCGGTTTCGGCGGCAAGTCCGACGTGCTCGCGCGCTGCGCGGTGCTGCTCGGCAAGCCCGACTGCTATCGCGACGAACTCAAGGAACTCGCCGCGGCGACCCCGGCCAGCGTGCAGGCCGCGGGCCGTCGTTGGCTCGGCGTCGGCTCGCACACCCTGATCGTGCAGCCCGGCGACAAGCCGGCCTCGTCGCTGCCGGAAACCGTGCGCGCCGCGCCCGCGACCCGGCCGGCGGCGATTCCGGCCGCCGACCCGCGCTTCAAGACCGTGGCCTCCACGGTCGATCGCAGCACCGGCGTGCCGGTGACGCAGCGTTTCCCCGATCTCAACTTCCCGACCCCGCAGCGCGCACGCCTGGGCAACGGCATGGAAGTGGTGCTGATCGAGCGCCACGAAACCCCGGTGGTGCAGCTGGCGATGGAATTCCCCGGCGGTTTCAGCGCCGACCTCGGCAAGAAGGTCGGCACCGCCAGTTTCGGCATGGCGATGCTCGATGAAGGCGCCGGCGACTACGGCGCGCTGCAACTGTCGGCGCGCAAGGAAGCGCTCGGCGTCGAGCTGTCGTCCAACGCCAGCCTCGACAGCGCCAACGTCGCGATGTCGGCGCTGACCGACAAGCTCGAACCGTCGCTGGACCTGTTCGCCGACGTGGTCCGCCGCCCGCGGTTCGAGGCCGCGGAAATCGAACGCGTGCGCGCGCAATGGCTGGCCGGGATCAAGCAGGAGAAGGCGCGTCCGCAGACCGCGGCGCTGCGCGTGTTGCCGCCGCTGCTGTACGGCGCCGGCCATGCCTATGCGATTCCGTTCACCGGCACCGGCACCGAGGCCTCGATCGCGTCGTTGAGCCGCGACGACCTGGTCGCCTTCCACCGCGATTGGCTGCAGCCCGACCGTGCCCGCGTGTTCGTGGTCGGCGACACCACCCTGGCGCAGATCGTGCCGCAGTTGGAGCGCCGTTTCGGCGACTGGAAGGCCGGCGCCAACGCGCCGGCTCTGCCGGCACTGGCCACGGTGGCGCGCCCGAAGGCGCCGCGCGTGTTCCTGGTCGACCAGCCCGGCGCGATCCAGTCCAACCTCTACGTCGGCGAACTGATCGCACCGACCGGCGATGCCGGCACCATCGACTTCGATTTCGCCAACGGCGTGCTCGGCGGCGAATTCAGCTCGCGCCTCAACATGAACCTGCGCGAGGACAAGCACTGGGCCTACGGTTCCTACAGCGGCTCGGGCAACGCCAAGGGCCAGCGGCCGTGGATCGCCCAGGCCGCGGTGCAGTCGGACAAGACCGTGGAGTCGCTGGCCGAGCTCAAGCGCGAGATCGAGTCCTTCGCCAGCGGCAGCGCGCCGATCAGCGCCGCCGAGGTCGCCAAGATCCGCGCCTCGAACACCTTGAGCCTGCCGGGCGCCTACGAAACCACCGACGCCCTGATGGCCCAGGTCAGCGCCGACCAGCGCTACGGCCGTCCTGCGGACTACATCCTCGAGTACAAGGCGCGCAACGAAGCGATGACCCCGGCGCTCGCGCAGGCCGCGGCGAAGACGCTCGACCCGGCCGCATTGACCTGGGTGGTGGTCGGCGACCTGTCGAAGATCGAACAGCCGATCCGCGCGCTCAAGCTCGGCGAAGTCGAAGTGATCGATCAGGACGGCAAGCCGGTACGCTGAGCCGATCGGTTGATGTCATGCAACGCGACGGGCCGCCTCTTCGGAGGCGGCCCGTTGGCGTTTGTGGGGCAGTCGCAGTGGCCGCTGCCGTAAAAGCAAAAGCAAAAGCTAAATCCCCCGCGTCCGCTTCGCGGTCGCCGCCCCCTTTCTAAAAGGGGGCATGGGCGGGGCGCTTTCTGCAGTTGTACTTTCGATGGCAGCAAGCGGAGCAGCGCTGCACTCGTCACTTCGTCTCCCCAAGACGGATTCCCCCCTTTGCAAAAGGGGGCAGGGGGGATTTGCTTCCGCCTTCGCTCTCTCCGCCCAGCGCCCCATTCCTACCGCGCTCAGCCGATTCCGGTGACAATGCGCGCGATCGCATCCCTAACGAGGTTTCCATGCGCGCGTTGGCAATCGTCTCCCTGGCTTCGACCCTGGCCCTGATGGGCTCGGCCTGCACCTGGGTGCAGATGGCGCCCGGCGCACAAGCGGTGCGCGTGCTCTCCGGCGGCCCGGCGCCGTCGGGTTGCGAGAAGCGCGGCGAAGTCGTCGTCGCGGTCAAGCACAACGTCGCTTTCTACGAACGCAACGCCCTGCGCGTGCGCGAAGAACTCGAAACCCTGGCGCGCAACGAAGCCCCCGGTCTGCAGGCCGATACCATCCAGCCGGTGGCAGCGCCGGCCGACGGCCAGCAGCGTTTTGCCGCCTACCGCTGCGGCCCCGGCGCGGCCCCGGCTGCGCAATCGGCGCCTTCGGCGGCCGCTCAGACCTATCCTGTGGGCGGCTGAGCGCATTTCCAAACTCTCGCGTACGGCCTGTTAAGGCCTCTCGCGCTGTCCTAATCCGCTGTTTTTCAAGGGGTTTATGGCGCGGGGCGAGCGCCGGGTACCGGCCGCAGGCCAAGCATGGCTAATGCATAGGGGTCGTGAAGGCGTTAATCTGTCGCACTTTGTCCGCGAAGGGTTTGCGCCCATGCTGTTCCAACACGTCGCTATTGCCGGGCTCGCTCATGTCGATGCTCCGCGCAAGCTGACCTCCGACGAAATCAACGCCCGCCTCAAGCCCACCCTCGATCGCCTCGGCATCAAGGTCAATGTGCTGCAGGATGTCGCCGGCGTGCACGAGCGTCGTCTGTGGGACGGCGAAATGCGCGCATCCGACGCCGCAACCCTGGCCGCCGTCAAGGCGCTCGCCGATGCCGCGGTCGATACCGATCGCATCGGCCTGCTCGTCAACACCTCGGTGAGCCGCGATTACCTGGAGCCGTCCACGGCCAGCATCGTCGCCGGCAATCTGCGCCTGGGCGAGAACTGCCAGAACTTCGACGTCGCCAACGCCTGTCTCGCCTTCCTCAACGGCATGGACATCGCCGGCCGCATGATCGAGCGCGGCGAGATCGACTACGCCCTGGTCGTCGACGGCGAAACCGCCAACCTCGCCTACGAGAAGACCATCGAGCGCCTGAGCAAGGCCGACGTCACCGAGTCGCAGCTGCGCGACGAGATGGCGACCCTGACGCTCGGCAGCGGTGCCGCCGCGATGGTGCTCGCGCGCGCCGAACTCGCCCCGGGCGCCCCGCGTTACCGCGGCGGCGTGACCCGTTCGGCGACCGAGTGGAACCAGCTGTGCCTGGGCGACCTGCATCACGACCGCATGGTGGCCGACGGCCGCATGCTGATGATCGAAGGCCTCAAGCTCGGCCACAAGACCTTCGCCGCGGCCAAGGCCGCGTTGGGTTGGGCGGTCGAAGAGCTCGACGAATTCGTCATC
The DNA here is from genome assembly GCF_052045105.1 of Lysobacter sp. 22409. NCBI lineage: Bacteria > Pseudomonadati > Pseudomonadota > Gammaproteobacteria > Lysobacterales > Lysobacteraceae > Lysobacter > Lysobacter sp. 22409. The sequence goes on from NZ_JBQEOE010000001.1 coordinate 206,426, forward strand.
CACCAGGTCAGCCGCGCCCACACCCAGGCCTTCCTCAAGGCCTTCGGCATCGACCCGAAGAAGGTCATGACCATCTTCGGCGAGCACGGCAACATCGGTCCGGCCTCGGTGCCGATCGTGTTGAGCAAGCTGCGCGAGATGGGTCGCCTGAAGAAGGGCAGCCGCGTTGCGCTGCTCGGCATCGGTTCGGGCCTGAACTGCTCGATGGCCGAAGTGGTCTGGTAATGCCTGCTTGAGCCGTGCGGCGCGAGCCGGCGGTGCAGTCGAATACCAAAAGCCCGGTGCGAAAGCGCCGGGCTTTTTGCTTTTGGGGGTTCGGGTGTCGGTGTCGCGTCGAGTGAGCCTTTGGCGTGCGCGATGTTGCTTGTCGCTGTCGCTGTCGCTGTCGCTGTCGTTGCCCCTTGCTGTGCGCCGATTCGCACTCGCGAAGGCAACGGAAGACCCGGAGGGCGGCCCGCATGGATGCGGGCCGTTTTTCATCGGGACAGGGATGTCCCGTATGAAAAATCCCTGCGT
>NZ_JBQEOE010000001.1:206991-245893 GCF_052045105.1 Lysobacter sp. 22409
AAAATCTCGGCAACGGCAACGGCAACGGCAACGGCAACGGCAACGGCAACGGCAACGGCAACGGCAACGGCAACGGCAACCAGGCTGCGACGTCGCAACCACGCCGCCGATCCGGATCAGATCGGCGCCACGCTCACACCAATGCCGCATCCTCGTCGCTCGGGGTGTCGTCCTTGCGCGCGACATCCTCGGTCGTCTTGGCCGCGCGGGCCGGTTTGCCGCGCAGGTCGACGGCTTCGGCGATCGCCTCGATCGCTTCGACCACCGGCACGGCGATGGTGCGCTGGTCGTTGGCTTCCTTCGCCAGGCCATGGGCGAGCGCGGCTTCGGCTTCTTCGGAGGCTTTGCGGAAGCGCTTGGCGTCCGGACACAGCACCTGCATGTAGTCGGCGTCGAAGTTCAGGCGCTCGACCAAAAAGTCGACGAAGGCCCGTACCTTGGGCGATTGCACCTGGCCGCGCGGGAACACCGCGTTGAACTCGTATTCCGGGCCGGTCCAACCGGCCAGCACGCGCTGCACGTAGCCCTGTTCGGCGAAGGCCTTGACGGTGACGTCGGCGGCCAGCATCAGCGCTTCGCCGCACAGCAGGGCGCCGCGCAGCGGGCCCGGGTCGTTGGCGACCATCACCGGGTCGATCACGTAGTCGACGTTGCGCTCGCCGTCGTTGAGCGTCCACACGTATTCGTTGTTGCGGCGCGACTTCGGCATCGCCAGGGTGCGGTGATGGCGCAGGTCGTCGGGGTGCAGCGGTTCGCCGTGGCGGGCCAGGTAGTTCGGGCTGGCGTAGATCTGGGTGCGGAAGATCGCCAGCCGGCGCTTGATCAGGTTGGAGTCGGGCAGGTCGCCGACCCGCAGCGCCACGTCGATGCCCTTGTCGATCAGGTCGACAGTGTCGTTGCTGAGGTTCATCTCCACCCGCACTTCCGGATGGCGCGCATGGAACTCGCCGAGCAAGGGCGCGATCCAGGTGATGCCGACCGAGTACGGCGCGGTGATGCGCAGCCACCCGCGCGGGCCGCCCTGCAACTGGCCGACCGCACTCTCGGCCTCGTCCAGTTCGCGGGCGATGCGCTGGCAGTGCTCGAAGTACAGGTTGCCGGCCTCGGTCAGGCCGAGCTTGCGGGTCGTGCGGTGCAGCAGCTGCGCGCCGAGCCGGGTTTCGAGTTCCTGGACCTTGCGGCTGACCGTGGTCTTGGGCAGGCGCAGGACGCGGGCGGCGGCGATGAAGCTGCCGCTCTCGACCACCTTGACGAAGATCAGGGTGTCGTTGAGATCGTGAGCCATGGGCAATGGCCTCCCTAGGGATGTGGATCGAACGGGAGCCTGCCGCGCGCCGCGCCTTGCACCGGCGTCGCGGGGGTTCTCGTCAGTTCAAAAACTCGATGTCTGTAGCAGGTGCGGTTGCGGGTGACGGCTGTCATGGCGCCTTGCTGACCCCCTCCACTGCCCGGGCGGGACGGCGGCGGCGACAGTAACGGCATCGTCGCGGGCTGCGAGCAAGCTCGATCCCGCGTCTCCCACGTCCCTGCCGTCATGTCTGGGGCCGGCTGTGGGGCATTCAAGGAGGCAGAGAGGGCATTGGCCCGATGTCGGGACAATTATTCCCTGAATCAGTGGCTAATCAAGTGCCGTCCATCTCTCTACTCTTTGCCGCAGATCGACACGAGGCCCCCCGCCATGTTGAGCCCCCGACAAGCCCGATTCGCGTTTCTCCCACTAATGCTGGTGGCCATGTCCGCCCTGATCGGGCTGGCCGTGGTCGTGTTCCGCCAAGGCCTGGCGCAAGGCGCCGAAGAGGCCTGGATGCTGGCCTGGGTGCTGGCCTTCATCATCGCGCTGCCCTCGGCGATGCTGCTGTTGCCGGCCGTCAGCGCGGTGTTGGCACATTACACCCGGGGTCATTCCGGGAATGACACTCGTCATGGGATCATCCCGATGACGGGAGAGAAAGTCCCGGGAGCGGGACAATGAAAGCTCCTTTGGTTGTACTCGGTGCCACCGGCGGTGTCGGTCGCGGGGTCGTCCAGGCCGCCCTCGACGGCGGCCGGCCGGTCATCGCGGTCGCCCGCCAGGCCAGCGAACTGAAAGTGCTCAAGGCCAGCTTCCCCCACGCCGACCTGACCACGATCGCCGGTTCGGTGAGCAACGACCCCGCCGGCGCCAAGCTCGCCCGCGCCCTGCGCAAACTCGGCCGTCCCCTGGCTGGAGTGGTGGCGGCGGTGTGCGGCAGCGCCGAACGCGGCCGCCTGCTCGACAACCCGGCCGAGTTCCTGCGCCGCAAGCTCGACGAGGATCTCCTCCCCCACCTCGCCGCAGCGCGCCACCTGCTGCCCCTGCTGGCCGAACACGATCGCGGCGGCACCTACGTGCTGATCGGCGGTCCCGGCAGCGAGCATCCCTGGGCCGGTTACGGTCACCGTTCGATCGGTGCCGCGGCCCTGCGCATGCTCGCGCGCGTGCTGCACGACGAAGCGCGCCAGCTGGCGGTCCGCGTGCAGTTGCTCGCGGTCGATACGCCGGTGTGCACCGAGTTCAACCAACGCAACGCCTGTCCGGAATGGCCGAGCGCCCTGTCGGTCGGCCAGCGCGCGCTGGCCCTGATCGACCACGACGCCGACAGCGAACCGCCGCATGCGGTGGTGCCGTACGCCTCGCGCGTGGCACCGCCGCCGCAGTTGCCGCCGCGTGCCGCGCGCGTCCCCTCAGGGCCCGCCAGCCGCCTGCCAGCCGGTGCCCCCGCCTATCCCACAACCGCCCGTCCCACCCCTAAATCGGCTTCAACCGATGCGTGTTCGCAAGATCCGGACAGCACCGCCGACGAAACCGCGCAACGCTGCCTGCAGGACGCGCGCGCACTGTTGAAGTCGTTGACCTCCAAGAATCCCAAACAGGAACCCACCCCCCGATGAGCACCAGCAACTACTTCGCCCGTTCCGGCCGCGCCGGCGTCGGGCTCTCCGTGCTCGCGCTGGCCGCGAGCGTCGTCATTGCCCTGGCCGCGGTCGGTTGCGGCAGCCAGGCCGCCACCCCCGAAGGCGCGCCGCCGCCGCCGGAAGTCAGCGTCGCCCAGGTCCTGAGCAAGCAGGTCCGGCAGTGGGACGAGTTCACCGGCCGCGTCACCGCGGTGGAATCGGTCGAACTGCGCGCCCGCGTCAGCGGTTACGTCGAGCGCGTGGCCTACCAGGAAGGCCAGGAGGTCAAGAAGGGCGATCTGCTGTTCGTGATCGACCAGCGCCGTTATCGCGCCGAGCTCAACCGCGCCCAGGCCGAACTGGAACGCGCGCGTGCCGAAGCGCGTCTGGCCCAGACCCAGGACAAGCGCGCCCAGACCCTGGTCGAGGCCAAGGCGATCTCGCGCGAAGAGTTCGAGACCCGCCGCGCCGCGACCACCCAGGGCAACGCCTCGGTCCGCGCCGCCGAAGCCGCGGTGGCTTCGGCCCAGCTCGATCTGACCTTCACCGAAGTGCGTGCGCCGATCAGCGGCCGCGCCGGTCGCGCCCTGGTCACCGTGGGCAACCTCGCCCAGGCCGACCAGACCCAGCTGACCACGCTGGTTTCGCAAAACCCGATGTACGTCTATTTCGAAAGCGACGAGCAGACCTACCTGCGCTACAACGAGCTGGCCCGCAAGGGCGAGCGCAAGGACAGCAAGAACCCGGTCCGTATCGGTCTGGCCAGCGAAACCGGCTATCCGCACCAGGGCATGGTCGACTTCACCGACAACCAGGTCGACCCGCGCACCGGCACCATCCGTGCCCGCGCGGTGGTCGACAACACCGACCGCATCTTCACCCAGGGTTTGTTCGCGCGCGTCCAGCTCGAAGGCACCGGCGATTTCAAGGCCATGTTGGTCGACGACAAGGCCGTGCTCACCGACCAGGACCGCAAGTACGTCTACGTGCTCGGCCCGAAGAACGAGGCCCTGCGCAAGGACATCGTGCTCGGCCGCATGATCGACGGGCTGCGCGTGGTCGAATCGGGCCTGGCGCCGACCGACAAGGTCATCGTCCACGGCGTGCAGAAGGTGTTCTTCCCGGGCATGCCGGTGGCGCCGAAGACCATTGCGATGGGCGCGCCGGCACCGGGCCCGCAGGTCGCGAGCACGGCCGGGGCGAAATAACCGCGGCGGCGTTCGAAGGTAAGAAACCGCGAAGCCCGCACCCCGTCATCCCGGCGAACGCGGGGATCCGGGGCCCTTCGGGCGAGACGTTCGAAGTCTCCGGGGTTCTCGCATTCGCGGGAACGACGAGCAGACCCGAACGCGCTCAGGGTTTCGAAGCAATCAAGGCCCACGTCCCCACGGCGTGGGCCCGGGAATCATGCGGCTCAACGCCGCACCAAGGAATCCGTCATGGACTTTTCCAAATTTTTCATCGATCGGCCGATCTTCGCCGCGGTGCTGTCGATCGTGATCTTCGCCGCCGGCCTGATCGCGATACCGATCCTGCCGATCAGCGAATATCCCGAAGTCATCCCGCCCTCGGTGATGGTGCGCACGGTGTACCCGGGCGCCAACCCGAAGGTCATCGCCGAAACCGTCGCCACGCCGCTTGAAGAAGCGATCAACGGCGTCGAAGACATGATGTACATCAAGTCGGTCGCCGGTTCCGACGGCGTGCTGGCGATCACCGTCACCTTCAAGCCGGGCACCGACCCGGACGACGCGGCGGTGCGCGTGCAGAACCGGGTCAGCCAGGCGCTGGCGCGATTGCCCGAGGACGTGCGCCGGCAAGGCGTGACGACCCAGAAGCAGGCGCCGGTGTTCCTGATGGTGGTGCACCTGACCTCGCCGAACGGCAAGTACGACACCCTGTACCTGCGCAACTACGCGCGTCTGCACGTCAAGGATCAGCTCGCCCGCCTGTCCGGCGTCGGCGACGCGCAGATCTTCGGCGGCGGCGACTACGCCATGCGCGTGTGGCTCGACCCGGACAAGATCGCCTCGCGCGGCCTGACCGCCGGCGACGTGCTGCGCGCAATGCGCGAGCAGAACGTGCAGGTCTCGGCCGGCCAGCTCGGCGCCGACCCGATGCCGAACAGCGACTTCCTCACCCTGATCAACGCCAAGGGCCGCCTGCAAAGCAAGGAAGAGTTCGGCAACATCGTGGTCAAGAGCGGCACCGACGGCGAAATCGTCCGTCTGTCCGACGTCGCCCGCCTGGAACTGGGCGCCGGCGACTACAGCCTGCGTGCCCAGCTCGACGGCAAGAACGCGGTCGGCATCGGTATCTTCCAGTCGCCGGGCGCGAACGCGCTGCAGATCCAGGAGCAGGTGATCGCCAATATGGATCGCCTGTCCGAGAGCTTCCCGGAGGGCATCAAGTACGAAGCGGTGTACGACACGACCATCTTCGTGCGCGACTCGATCAAGGCGGTGGTTACCACCCTGCTGGAAGCGATCGCGCTGGTGGTGCTGGTGGTGATTCTGTTCCTGCAGACCTGGCGCGCTTCGATCATCCCGTTGCTGGCCGTGCCGGTCTCGGTGGTCGGTACCTTCGCCGCGCTGTACCTGCTCGGCTTCTCGATCAACACCTTGAGTTTGTTCGGCCTGGTGCTGGCGATCGGCATCGTCGTCGACGACGCGATCGTGGTGGTGGAAAACGTCGAACGCAACATCGAAGAAGGCCTGACCCCGCTGGCCGCGGCGCACCAGGCGATGAAGGAAGTGTCCGGCCCGATCGTCGCGATCGCGCTGGTGCTGTGCGCGGTGTTCGTGCCGATGGCGTTCCTGTCGGGCGTGACCGGCCAGTTCTACAAGCAGTTCGCGGTGACCATCGCCATCTCGACGGTGATCTCGGCGATCAACTCGCTGACCCTGTCGCCGGCCCTGGCCGCGCGTCTGCTGCGTCCGCACAGCGCGCCGAAGGATGCGCCGACGCGTCTGATCGACCGCCTGTTCGGTTGGTTGTTCCGTCCGTTCAACCGCTTCTTCGCGTCGAGTTCGCAGAAGTACCAGGGCGCGGTCTCGCGCACGCTGGGCAAGCGCGGTGCGGTGTTCGTGGTGTATGCAGTGCTGTTGGTCGCCACCGGCCTGATGTTCAAGGTCGTGCCGGCCGGCTTCATCCCGCTGCAGGACAAGCTGTACCTGATCGCCGCGGTGAAGCTGCCTGAAGGTTCGTCGATCGCACGCACCGATGCCCTGCTCAAGAAGGTCACCGATGTCGCCGCCAAGGTCGACGGCGTGCAGAACACCATGGCCTTCCCGGGCTTGAACGCGGTGCAGTTCACCAACACGCCCAACACCGGCGTGGCGTTCCTGCCGCTCAAGCCGTTCAGCGAGCGTGACCGGACCGCGGTGGAGATCACCGCCGAGCTCAACCAGAAGATCGCCGGCTTCCAGGAAGGCTTCACCTTCGCCCTGATGCCGCCGCCGATCCTCGGCCTGGGCAACGGCGCGGGCTATCAGTTGTTCATCGAAGACCGCAGCAACCTGGGTTACGGCGCCTTGCAGAACGCGGTCAGTGCGTTCCAGGGCACGATCATGCAGACCCCGGGCATGGGCTATGCGAACACGACCTACCAGGCCAACGTGCCGCAGCTCGACGCCGAAGTCGACCGCGTCAAGGCCAAGGCGCAGGGCGTACCGCTGACCGATCTGTTCGACACCCTGCAGACCTACCTGGGTTCGGCCTACGTCAACGACTTCAACCAGTTCGGCCGCACCTGGCAGGTCATCGCCCAGGCCGACGGCTCGTTCCGCGACAGCGTCGAGGACATCGCCAACCTGCGCACCCGCAACGACCGCGGCGAAATGGTGCCGATCGGCTCGATGGTGACGGTCAAGCAGACCTTCGGCCCCGACCCGGTGCTGCGCTACAACGGCCACCCGGCCGCCGACATCGCCGGCGACGTCGATCCGCGCGTGATGTCCTCGGCCCAGGCCATGGACGTGGTCAAGGACGTGGCCGCCAAGGTGCTGCCGCACGGCATGGAAATCGAATGGACCGACCTGAGCTACCAGCAGGCCAGCCAGGGCAATGCCGCCTTGATCGTGTTCCCGCTCGCCATCCTGCTCGCCTTCCTGGTGCTGGCGGCGCTGTACGAAAGCTGGACCCTGCCGCTGGCGGTGATCCTGATCGTGCCGATGTGCATGCTGTCGGCCCTGGCCGGCGTGTGGCTCACCGGCGGCGACAACAACGTGTTCGTGCAGGTCGGCCTGGTCGTGCTGATGGGCCTGGCGTGCAAGAACGCGATCCTGATCGTCGAATTCGCCCGCGAACTCGAACTGCAGGGCAAGGGCATCGTGGAGGCTGCTTTGGAAGCCTGCCGCCTGCGTCTGCGTCCGATCGTCATGACCTCGATCGCCTTCATCGCCGGCACCGTGCCGCTGGTGCTGTCGCACGGCGCCGGTGCGGAAATCCGCTCGGTCACCGGCATCACCGTGTTCGCCGGCATGTTGGGCGTGACCCTGTTCGGCCTGTTCCTGACCCCGGTGTTCTACGTCGCCCTGCGCAAGCTGGTCGGCCAGAAGCTGGTCTCGCACGGCGAACACACTCCTCTGGAGAAGATCCATGCGTAAGTTGACCCTTCCCGCCGTGGCCGTGCTGACGCTCGCCCTGGCCGCCTGCGCCGTCGGTCCGGACTATGTCCGGCCGACCCTGGCGACCCCGGACGCGTTCGCCCGCACCGACGCGGCCGCCGCCACCGACGGCAGCGCCGTGGCCGACGCCAATGCCGAGTTCTGGCAGAGCTTCAACGACCCGCTGCTGACGCGGCTGGTCGAGGAATCGCTGTCGGCCAACCACGACCTGCGCATCGCCCTGGCCAATTACGACCGCGCCAATGCCCTGTTGCGCGGCGCCAAGTTCGACCGTTTCCCGACCATCACCGGCAGCGCCAGCGGCAGCGAATCGCGTTCGAGCACCGACCAGATGCCGGGCGCGTCGAACTCGGCGCGCGACAACGAGAGCTACAGCGTCCAGGCCAATGCGAGCTGGGAACTCGACCTGTTCGGCCGCGTGCGCCGCAACATCGAGTCCGAGCGCGCCGAAGCCTGGGCCGGCGCGGCCGACCTGCAGGCGATGCAGGTGTCGATCGTCGGCGAAGTGGCGCGCAGCTATGTCGAGCTGCGCGGCCTGCAGGAGCGCCTGCGCGTCGCCCGCGTCAACGCCGACAACCAGAAGGAAACCCTGCGCCTGGTGCAGGCGCGTTTCGACGCCGGCCGCGGCACCGAGTTCGATACCTCGCGTGCCCGTGCCCAGCTCGAAGCGACCCTGGCCCGGGTGCCGAACCTGGAAGCGCAGGTCGCGGTCACCCAGCACCGTTTGGCGGTGCTGACCGGGCAGACCCCGGACGCGCTGATCGCCACCCTCGACGAGGCCTCGGCCTTGCCGGCGCTGCCGGCCAGGTTGGATGCCGGCACTCCGGGCGAGCTGCTGCGCCGTCGTCCCGACGTCGCCGCGGCCGAGCACCGCCTGCACGCGGCCACCGCGCGCATCGGCGTAGCCACCGCCGACCTGTTCCCGCGTTTCACCCTCAGCGGCCTGATCGGTTCGCAGGCGATCGACACCAGCGCCCTGTTCGAACGCGCCAGCGAAACCCGCCTGGTCGCCCTGGGCATCGACTGGTCGTTCCTCGACATCGGCCGCGTGCGTGCGCGCATCAAGGCCGCCGACGCCACCGCCGAGGGCGAACTCGCCCGTTATCAGCAGAGCGTGTTGCTGGCGCTGGAAGACACCGAGAACGCCCTCGTGCGCTATGCGCGGGCGCGGGTCGAGGACCAGCACCTGGAACGCGCCGCGCTCGACAGCGCCAAGGCCGCCCAACTCGCGCGCGTGCGCTACGAGGCCGGCGCCGCCGACCTGTTCGAAGTGCTCGACGCCGAACGCACCCAGCTGCAGGCCCAGGATGCGTTCGCCGACGGCCGCACCCGCAGCGTCACCGGCGCGATCGCGCTGTACAAGGCGATGGCCGGCGGTTGGCCGGGCCGCGAGCCGGTGCGCGAGGGCGTGGCCCAGCGTTGATGGTTCCCCTTGACCGACGATAAAACGGGCGCGGCGGGGCTCCCTTCCCCTCTCATTCGCCGCGACCCGTCGTCGGTCTTTTTGATGCGATCCCGCCGGTCGGGCCGACCGACCGGCGGGGGTTTCCCCGGCTCGTCATTCCCGCGCTGGCGGGCTCCGCGATATCAACAGTCCCGTCATTCCCGCGGAGGCGGGCTCTGCTTTACCTTGGCGGAGCCGAGTGTCCAAGGCGTTATCGCGACATCGCTCTGAAGCCTCTGCGACCCGGCCAGGGCGCACAGCGCCCTGGCGTTCACGGATGCACGAGCCATTGGCTCGCAAACGCATCCATTCACCCCGGCCTGCGCTGGGGTGACGGCAAAAGCGCGGCATGGCGGTTCTGTCTGAGACCGGAGCGGAGTCCCCAGCTCGTCATCCCCGCGAAAGCGGGGATCCAGAGACTTCAGCGTGGCGTCGCGACAAAGCCCGGGATTCCTTACCCGTGCGGGCACGGCCGAATGGCCGGACAGGGCGGCTGCAGCGCCGATCCCGCGGCCTTCGCCGCCAAGGTTGCGCATCCGATGCCGCCCCATGAGGTTTTCGCGGGCCATGCCGACCCGCGCCGACTCGGGCTAGACTGCGCAGCTTCATGGTTCGGGAGCGGATCCGGGTATGCGCATAGGCCTGTGGGCGCTGCTGATCGCGTTGGCCTGCGCCTGTCTGCCGGCCGCCGCGCAATCGTTGAAGGTCGAGGTCCTGCTGACCGATACCGACCTGCAGGCGCCGCCGGTCGGCGCTCCGGTGATCCGTCAGTTGGTCGCCGAGCGGCCCGAAGAATCGATCCGTTTCAGCCTGCCGCGCCGCAACGAGGGGTATTGGCTGCGCCTGACCAGCCAGCGCGCGATCGGCAAGTACGAAGGCCAGTTGCTGGTTCTGCGTGGTCCGCGCGCGATGGGCCCCCTGCTGTATTACCCGCCCGGCGCCGGCCCGCGCGAAGTCGAGGACGCGGAGCACGGCGGCGTGCCGCTGATGCGCCGCGGCTGGGTGCTGGCCCTGCCGAACGGCTGGCCGCCGTCCTCGGTGGCCTATCTGCGCATCAAGGGGCGCGCGGCGATGAGCGAGATCCGCTTGTCGTTCGCCAGCATCCCCGACCTGGCCCGGCAGGAGCGCGGCGACGCCCGCTTCATGGCCGCGGCCTTCACCGCGATGATGTTGATGGCGGTGGCGATGGTCGGCGTGTGGGTCGCGTTCCGCGACTTCGTTTATCTGGGCTACGGCGCCTACCTGGCCTGCATCGCGACCTATCTGTTGCTGTTGTCCGGCGACGCCTCGGAGATGTGGGGGCTGGCCGGGCTGGCCAGCGAACCGGCGATCGGCTGGGCGCTGGCGACCCTGGCGACGATCTTCCAGCTCGGTTTCAGCCTGCGCTTCCTCGACCTGCCGCGGCTGATGCCGCGCACCGCCTGGGTGCTGCGGGCGATCCAGTGGGCCAATATGTTCTGGCTGCTGGTGCTGGTGATCATGCGCGAGCATTCCTACGGCTGGTGGTACATCGGCGGCAACCTGTTGCTGCTGCTCGGCGTGCCGCTGATGCTGGTGATCGCGGTCGCGGCCTGGCGCAAGGGCGCGCCCTACGCCGGTTATTACCTGCTGGGCTGGACCCCGATGCTGGTGTTCGCCGCCGCGCTCGCCGCGAATGCGCTCGGCCTGCGCGACGCCGAATGGGCCGAACGCGGCCTGGCCCTGACCGCGGTGCTGGAATCGGCCGTGCTCGCCCTGGCCCTGAGCCAACATGCCGCCAACCGCCACCGCATCCTGCTGCTGGCGCGGCAGTCGGTCGAACGCGATCCGCTGACCGGCGCGCTCAACGCCCAGGTACTGGAACAGATGCTCGAGGCCTGGTCTTCGCCGGGCAGCCTGAACGTGAATACCTACGGCTTGCTGCTGGTCGACCTGGACGGCTTCGGCGAGGTCAACGCGCGCTACGGCCGCGCGGTCGGCGACGCCCTGCTGCAGCAAGCCCTGGCGCGCATGCGCGGGGTGTTGCGGCCCGACGACACCATCGCCCGCATGGCCGGCGACTGCTTCGGCATCGTCAGCGAATGCGAACGGGTCGAATGCGAACTGCTGGCGCGCCGCCTGGCCGACACCTTCGCCCAGCGGCCGTTCCGCATCGACGGCCACGAGATCACCATGAGCGTGAGCATCGGCCTGGCGATCTCGCAGCGGGGCGAGCAAGTCGCCGAGCTGTTCGAACGCGTGCGCCAGGCCTTGCGCAGCGCCACCGTCGCCGGACGCAACGCGGTCAGCGTCGCTCAGGGGCGCGACCTCGCGACGGCTTTGCCAGCGGAGTGATTCCGCCCTCACGCGGCGCTGACGCCGCTGAGCCGCGCGCCACCGCTTTCTGAACATCGGCGCCGTTACCCGCGATCTTCACCTGCATTGCATGGATCAGGGCCTAGCTTGGTGGCCAAGGACGCGTGTGACGTCCCTGGAATCCGACGCCGGCCATGAAACATCTCAACGCAAAGGAGGTCGGTTCGGCGGTGGCCGAGGCGATCGATCCTGGCGAATACCGCGAGCACTTCCACCGCGAGTACCGCTTCGCCGCGTACTACAGCGCCGGACGCGAATGGCCCGACTACGAACCCGCCTACCGTTACGGCTACGACAGCTATCTGGAGTGCGGCGGGCACCGCTTCGAAGAGGTCGAGGCCGAACTGGGGCGCGAATGGCACCGGCACCGCGCCAGCTCGCGACTGCATTGGACCGAAGCGCGCGAGGCGGTGCGCGACGGATGGCATCACATCGAGCGCAGCTTGCCCCACGCACTCGACCGGTCGCTGCGCTGACGGCTCGCGCGATGACCACCGCTCCCTAGGCGCTCTCCCCCGGGGAGTCTACTGGTCGCCCCTCCGGGCGGCCTTTTTTTTGCCGGCCGTGGCGGTTGGCGGCGAGCGTCGCAGCCGCGGCAACCCGGCGTTCCGCCCGCGCACTCGGCGTGCGCGGCGCGGTGGAGTAGGATGCCCCTCCCACATGCAAGAGGCCGGACCATGGCCGACAACGACAGCAAGCCGTCCCGCGAACAGGCCGAAGCCGCCGTTCGCACCCTGCTGAGCTGGGCCGGCGAAGATCCCGCCCGCGAAGGCCTGCTCGACACGCCCAAGCGCGTGGTCGAGGCCTATGGCGACTGGTTCAGCGGTTACGGCGACGATCCGCGCGAATACCTGGCCCGCACCTTCGAAGAAGTGGCCGGTTACGACGAAATGATCGTGCTGCGCGACATCGAGTTCGAGAGCCATTGCGAGCACCACATGGCGCCGATCATCGGCAAGGCCCATGTCGGTTACCTGCCGAGCGGCAAGGTCGTCGGCATCAGCAAGCTGGCCCGCGTGGTCGAGACCTACGCGCGCCGTTTCCAGGTCCAGGAAAAGATGACCGCGCAGATCGCCCAGTCGATCCAGGACGTGCTGCAGCCGCTCGGCGTCGGCGTGGTCATCGAAGGCGCGCACGAGTGCATGACCACCCGCGGCGTGCATAAGCGCGGCGTCAGCATGATCACCTCGAAGATGCTCGGCATGTTCCGCGACGACGCCCGCACCCGCGCCGAGTTCCTGCGCTTCATCGACGTCGGCCCGGGCCGCTGAGTTCTTGAGGCAGGGGCTGATGCCCCTTGCCCTCATCCGGCCTTCGGCCACCTTCTCACGCTTGCGGGAGAAGGGAAGCACGCCACTCCCACTTGCAGGAGAGGGGAAAGGTAAGCGCTGCGGTCTCGATTTCGCGGCAGCCCCTCACCCGCTTCGAGCCCTCTCCCGTTGACGGAAGAGGGGTTGGGGTGAGGGCGCGACAGCCGCTCAACCCACCCTGGCGAGCTGTTCGTCCCGTGCCGCCACCGGCGCCTGCGCGCTCAACAGCGACACGATGCCCGCCGCCGCCTCGCGGCCTTCGAACGCCGCCGTCACCACCAGGTCGGCGCCGCGCACGGCGTCGCCGCCGGCGAACACCTTCGGATTGGTCGTCTGATACGGCAGCCCGGCCGCGCTCTTGCGTCGCGTCGCGCAGCTTTCGCTGGTCGCCAGCACCTTGATGCGGCCGTTGTCGGTCAACTCGATGCCCTGCTGCGCAAGCCAGGCCGGCGGGTCGGGCTGGAAGCCGAACGCGATGATGACCACGTCGGCGTCGAGCACCGACTCGCTGCCCTCGACCACTTCGGCGCGTTGACGGCCGCGCGCATCGGGCGCGCCCAAGCGCGTTTCGGCCACCCGCACGGCATTGACCGCGGTGCCGTCGCCGAGCAGTTCCAGCGGCTGGCGATTGAACAGGAACTCCACGCCTTCCTCGCGCGCGTTGCCGACCTCGCGCGCCGAGCCGGGCATGTTGGCCTCGTCGCGCCGGTACACGCAGCGCACCTGCGCCGCGCCCATGCGCACTGCGCTGCGCACGCAGTCCATGCCGGTGTCGCCGCCGCCGAGCACGACCACGCGCTTGCCGCGCAGATCCGGCAGTTCGAGTTGGTCTTCCCAGCCGGCGATCGGTTGCGAACGCACGGTTTCGCCTTCGGAGTGCACGACGCGGCCGTTCTGGACCAGGAACGGCAGTGCCGGCAGGACGTTGCGCAGATCCTGGCCGGGCAGACCGCCGTCGGTGTAGCGGTACGAACCCAGGCCCAGGAACACCGCGTCGAATTGGGCGATGAGTTCGTCCAGGCTGAGGTCGCGGCCGATCTCGACGCCGAGCTTGAACTGCACGCCCATGCCTTCGAGCACCTCGCGGCGTTGGCGCATCACCGACTTTTCCAGCTTGAAGCTCGGGATGCCGAAGTGCAGCAGCCCGCCGATGTCTTCGTAGCGGTCGAACACCACCGCCTGGATGCCGGCGCGGGCCAGGCGGTCGGCGCAGGACAACCCGGCCGGGCCGGCGCCGACGATGGCGACGCGCCGGCCGTTGGGCTTCACCGCCGACAGGTCGGGGCGCCAGCCGCTGGCGAGGGCGCTGTCGACGATGTACTTCTCGACCGCGCCGATGGTGACCGCGCCGAAACCGTCGTTGAGGGTGCAGCTGCCTTCGCACAGACGATCCTGCGGACAGACGCGGCCGCAGATTTCGGGCAGGGGATTGGTCTCGTGGCACAACGCCGCGGCTTCGTGGACGCGGCCTTCGCGCGCCAGTTCGAGCCAGTTCGGAATGTAGTTGTGCAGCGGGCAGGCCCAACCGCAGTAGGGATTGCCGCAATCGAGGCAACGGCCGGCCTGCTTCTTGGCTTCGGCTTCGGCGAAGCGGCCGTACAGCTCGCCCCAGTCGCCGTCCAGGCGCAGTTGCAGCGGGATGCGCGTGGGCATCTCGCGCGAGGCATCACGGAATTGGAAGACGGATTTCTTGCTCATGAGTGGCGGCCCCGTTGGCTGCGTTGTCGTGGCGTCGTGGCTGGGGCTGCAAAAGAAAGATCAGAAGCAAATCCCCCCCGGCCCCCCTTTTTCAAAGGGGGGAGGAGTACCGGTTTTTCGCGCTGATCGTGCGCAGGCGCGGGACGTTCGCGCGATTGGCGCGATTGGCGCGATTGATGCGATTGGTGCGATTCGCGCCGCACCGACTGATGATCCACCGCCGTTCCCCCCTTTGCAAAAGGGGGGCAGGGGGGATTTGCTGTTGCCGTCGTAAGCATCGAGGAAAGACTCACGCCGCACTCCTCAAGGTCTCGGCCAGCGATTCCAGGCTCGCTGCCTTCGGCTTGACCAGCCAGAACTTGCCCATGTAGTCGCGCATCTCGTCGAGGATGCGGCGCGCCCAGGCGCTGCCGGTCAGGGCGACGTGGGTTTCGAGCAGGTCGTGCAGGTGCGAGCGGTGATGCTCGAAGCCATCGGCGGAGATGCGCAGGATGTCGATCAGCTCGTGGTTGTAGCGGTCGACGAAGTCGCGCTCGGTGTCGAGCACGTAGGCCATGCCGCCGGTGAAGCCGGCGCCGAAGTTCAGGCCGGTGCGGCCGAGCACCGCGACCACGCCGCCGGTCATGTACTCGCAGCAGTGATCGCCGGCGCCTTCGACCACCGCGGTCGCGCCGGAGTTGCGCACGCCGAAGCGTTCGCCGGCGCGGCCGGCCGCATACAGCTCGCCGCCGGTGGCGCCGTACAGACAGGTGTTGCCGAGGATCGGCGTCTCGTGGGCGACGTAGCGCGCGCCGCTCGGCGGGCGCAGGACGATGCGGCCGCCGGCCATGCCCTTGCCGACGTAGTCGTTGGCTTCGCCCGACAGCTCGAAGTGCAAGCCGCCGGCCTGGAAGGCGCCGAAGCTCTGGCCGGCAGTGCCGCTGAAACGCAGGGTCAGCGGCGCATCGCTCATACCGCGGTCGCCGTGCAGGCGGGCGATGCGTCCGGACAAACGCGCGCCGATGCTGCGGTCGGTGTTGCGGATCTTGTAGCCGTACTCGCCGCCGGACTTGTTCGCGATGGCGTCGGCCAGATCGCTTTCGAGTTGCGCCGACAGACCGTCGGGCGCCTCTACCGGCGCGGGCATGCCGCAATGGCCGCCGTGGGCAAGGCCGGTGCCGGCGAGCAGCGGCGCCAGATCCAGGCGTTGCTGGCGCGCACTCTCGCCTTGGCTCTGCCGCAGCAGATCGGTGCGGCCGACGATTTCGCCGAGTGTGCGCACGCCGAGCGAAGCCAGCCAATGCCGCACCTCCTCGGCGAGCAGGCGGAAGAAGTTCTCCACGCGTTCGGGCAGGCCGGTGAAATGGTCGCGGCGCAGACCGGCGTCCTGGGTCGCCACGCCGGTCGCGCAGTTGTTGAGGTGGCAAATGCGCAGGTACTTGCAGCCCAAGGCGATCATCGGCGCGGTGCCGAAGCCGAAGCTTTCGGCGCCGAGCAGCGCGGCCTTGACCACGTCGAGGCCGCTCTTGAGGCCGCCGTCGGTCTGCAGGATCACCCGGTCGCGCAGGTCGTTGGCGACCAGCGCCTGGCGCGCTTCGGCCAAACCGAGTTCCCACGGCGTGCCGGCGTAGCGGATCGACGACAGCGGGCTGGCGCCGGTGCCGCCGTCGTGGCCCGACACGGTAACCAGGTCGGCGCCGGCCTTGACCACGCCGGTGGCGATGGTGCCGACGCCGGCGTGCGAGACCAGCTTGACCGAGATCAGCGCCTGCGGATTGACCTGGCGCAAATCGTGAATGAGCTGCGCCAAGTCCTCGATCGAATAGATGTCGTGATGCGGCGGCGGCGAGATCAGGCCGATGCCGGGCATCGCATAGCGCAAGCGCGCGATCAGTTCGTTGACCTTGTGGCCCGGCAACTGACCGCCTTCGCCGGGCTTGGCGCCCTGCGCGACCTTGATCTGCAGCACTTCGGCATTGACCAGGTACTCCGGGGTCACGCCGAACCGGCCCGAGGCGATCTGCTTGATCTTGGAGACTTTGTCGGTGCCGTAGCGTGCCGGGTCTTCGCCGCCTTCGCCCGAATTCGAGCGCCCGCCAAGGCGGTTCATCGCGATCGCCAGCGCTTCGTGCGCTTCCGGCGACAACGCGCCCAGGCTCATCGCCGCCGAATCGAAACGGCGCACGATGGCTTCGACCGGTTCGACCTCCTCCAGCGGGATCGCGGTGGCGGTGTCGCTGTTGAGTTCGAGCAGATCGCGCAGGGCCGCGGTCGGGCGTTCGTTGACCGCTTCGGCGTAGTGCTGCCAATCGGCCCAGTCGCCGCTGCCGACCGCGCGCTGCAGGCGGGTGACCACGTCGGGATTGAACAGATGGTATTCGCCGCCCGGCGTGTACTTCAGCAGGCCGCCGATCTCGGGCAGGCGGTTGGCGTCCCAACCGAGGTCGGCCAGGGTCTGGTTGTCTTCCTGCAGCAAATCGAAGCCGGCGCCGCTGATGCGCGAGGGCGTGCCGGCGAAACACAGCTCCACCACTTCGCGGTCCAGGCCGATGATTTCGAACAACTGCGCGCCGCGATAGCTGCCGATGGTCGCGATGCCCATCTTCGAGATGATCTTGAGCAGGCCCTTCTTGATCGCGCGGCGGTAGCTGCGGCCGATCTGCGCGACCTCGCCGTGCTTGGTGCGCAGGATGCCGCGCGCGCCCAGGTCGTGCAGGGTCTGGTAAGCGAGGTAGGGGTACACCGCGGTCGCGCCGAAGCCGATCAGGCAGGCGAAATGGTGCGGGTCGCGCGCGGTGCCGGTCTCGATGATCAGATTGGCTTCGCAGCGCAGGCCCACCCGCACCAGGTGCTGGTGGATCGCGCCGGTCGCCAGCAGCGCATGCATCATCAGGCATTCGCGGCGCGGGCGGCGGTCGCTGATGATCAGCAGCACGATGCCGTCGCGGGTGGCTTCCTCGGCTTCCAGGCACAGGCGCTGAATCGCCGCCTTCAGGCCTTCCTCGGCGCTGTAGTTCAGATCGATGTAGCGGTGCGACTGGTCGTACGGCGCCATCGACAGCAACTGGCGCAGCTTGCGTTGCGCGAGCACCGGCGAGTTCAGGTGGATGTGGCCGACGTTGCCGGGGCCGTCGACGAAGACATTGCCCTCGCGCCCGATCTGGGTCGCCAGCGACATCACGCAGTCCTCGCGCAACGGATCCATCGGCGGGTTGGTGACCTGGGCGAAGGCCTGGCGGAAGTGGTCGTAGAGCGAGCGCACTTGTTGCGACAGCACCGCCATCGGCACGTCGTCGCCCATCGAGCCGGTCGCTTCCTGCTCGATCTCGGCGAGCGGGCGCAGCACTTGCTCGCGTTCTTCGCGGGTCAGCTGGAACAGCTTCTGGAAGCCGGCCAGGGTGTCGTGATCGAAGGGTTCGGCGGTCAGGTTGGGGTCGATCAACTCGCTGTGCAGGTAGGTCATGCCCTGCTTGAGCCAACGCTTGTACGGCGCGCGCGCGCGGTTGATGCGGTCGATCGCCTCGGAGTCGAGCAATTCGCCCTGGTAGAGATCGGCGGCGATCATCTCGCCCGGGCCGAGCTTGCCCTTGGCCTCGATTT
The DNA here is from genome assembly GCF_052045105.1 of Lysobacter sp. 22409. Classification (NCBI taxonomy): domain Bacteria; kingdom Pseudomonadati; phylum Pseudomonadota; class Gammaproteobacteria; order Lysobacterales; family Lysobacteraceae; genus Lysobacter; species Lysobacter sp. 22409. The sequence goes on from NZ_JBQEOE010000001.1 coordinate 224,898, forward strand.
CCTCGACCGGCAGTTCCCACACGCCGGCTTCCGAGGCGATCAGGAAGTGGCGGTCGCGCGAACGCAGCCAGCGCGCCGGGCGCAGGCCGTTGCGGTCGAGAGTGCAGGCGGCGTAACGGCCGTCGCAGGTGACGATGCCGGCCGGGCCGTCCCACGGTTCGGTGTTGAGCGCGTAGTACTCGTAGAACGCGGCGAGGTCGGCGTCCTTGTACTCCAGCGACTGGGTCGCCGGCGGAATCAGGATGCGCATAGCCTTGAGCAGGTCCATGCCGCCGGCCTGCAGCACCTCGAGCATGTTGTCGAGGCTTTGCGAATCCGAGCCGTCCGTGCCGACCACCTGGTCGAACTCGCGCAGGTCCAGCACCGGCGTGCGCCAGGCGTGCGCGCGTGCCTGCGCCCAGGCGCGATTGCCGGCGATGGTGTTGATCTCGCCGTTGTGGGCGAGCAGGCGGAACGGCTGCGCCAGCGGCCAGCGCGGCGTGGTGTTGGTGGAGAAGCGCTGATGGAACACCACCGCGCTCGCGGCCAGCTCGGGGCGCTGCAGGTCCGGATACAGTTGCATCAGCCGGTCCGGCAGCACCATGCCCTTGTAGCCGATGCTGGCCGAGGACAGGCTGACCACGTAGAAGTCCTGGAAGGCGTCGGCATCGGTCTGGCGCAGGCGCTGTTCGGCGCGGCGGCGCGCCAGGAACAACGAGCGCTGGAACCCGGCCGGGTCGAACGGCGTGGCGGCGTCGACGAAGATCTGCTCGATGCGCGGCATGGTCTGGCGGGCGAGTTCGCCGCAGGCCGCCACATCGACCGGCACCACGCGCCAGCCGGTCACGCGCATGCCTTCGCTGCGCAGGGTTTCGTTGAGTACGTCGCGGGCCTGGGCGGCCAGCGCGGTGTCGCGCGGCAGGAACACCAGGCCGGAAGCGAAGTGCGGGCCCGGGCGGATGTTGGCTTCGCGCGCGATCAGGCGCAGGAAGGCGTCGGGATGGCGGATCAGCAAGCCGCAACCGTCGCCGCTGAGCCCGTCGGCGGCGACGCCGCCGCGGTGGGTCATGCGCGAGAGCGCCTCGAGGGCGCGGTCGACCAGGGCGCGGCTAGGGCGATCGTCGAGTTGCGCGATCAGTCCGAAACCGCAGCTGTCCCGCTCGTCGCGGGGGTCGTACAGACTTTGTTGCCTGGCTTGCATCGCATCTCCGGACCGGTGGGGTGTTCCGTGGATCGCTAGCTCGCTATCGCTTTACGTTGTGGTCTGACCGGGTCCTTGCATCGATGTTCTAAAACTGGTCCCTGGAGGCGGTTCCCCAACGCGAAGCGACGTTCGCGATATTGATTGGTTGGCTTGGCGGTGTTGCTGGAGGATCTTGAGGTCACTGTTACGCGCAGGGCGCATCCGCCACTGGCGCGGGACTCGTCCCGCACCGGCAGTGTCAAAACCGAGCGTGTTTCGACTAAAGCACAAATTGTGCGATGCGGCAATTCACCCATGGACGCAAAATTTGCCCTGCTTACACGCGCACGGAACTGTGAGCGCGCGCGCTCACAAGCGATTTTGTAAGCCAATGATCTCGATGGGAAAATTCTCGATTCGTCGGGCAATTAGTAACGTAAGAAACCATCGCGCGGTGACAAACGACCCTGCCGCACACTCGCCTGCGCGCTAGACTGCGCCACTCGCAAGCCTTTCGCCCTTTGGCATTCATGACTCCTCCCATCGCTCCTGCTTCGGGCGCGCGTCGTGCTGCGCTCGTCTTCATCTTCATCACCGTGCTGATCGACGTGCTGTCGTTCGGCCTGATCATTCCGGTGCTGCCGCACCTGATCGAGGACTTCGTCGGCGGCGACACCGCCAAGGCGGCCTACTGGGTCGGCCTGTTCGGCACCGTGTTCGCGCTGATCCAGTTCGTGTTCTCGCCGATCCAGGGCAGCCTGTCGGACCGCTACGGCCGGCGCCCGGTGATCCTGATCTCCTGCCTGGGCCTGGGCCTGGACTTCATCCTGATGGCGGTGGCCAACACCCTGCCGCTGCTGCTGATCGGCCGCATCATTTCGGGCATCACCGCGGCCAGCTTCACCACCGCCAACGCCTACGTCGCCGACGTCACCCCGCCGGAACAGCGCGCCAAGAGTTTCGGCATGATCGGCGCCGCGTTCGGCGTCGGTTTCGTGATCGGCCCGGTGATCGGCAGCCAGCTCGGCGCGATCGACATGCGCCTGCCGTTCTGGTTCGCCGCCGGCCTGGCCCTGCTGAACTTCTTCTACGGCTGGTTCGTGCTACCCGAATCGCTGCCGCCGGAGAAGCGCACCGCACGCTTCGACTGGGCCCACGCCAATCCGTTCGGCTCGCTGATGCTGCTCAAGCGTTACCCGCAGGTGTTCGGCCTGGCCGCGGTGGTGTTCATCGCCAACATGGCCCACTACGTCTATCCGAGCATCTTCGTGCTGTTCGCCGGTTATCAGTACCAGTGGGGCCTGGACAAGGTCGGCTGGGTGCTGGCGGTGGTCGGCGTGTTCAACATCATCGTCAACGTCGCCTTGATCGGCCGCGTCGTCGCCTGGCTCGGCGAGCGCCGCACCCTGCTGTTCGGCCTGGCCTGCGGCGTGATCGGCTTCATCGTCTACGGCAGCGCCGACACCGGCCTGATCTTCCTGCTCGGCCTGCCGATCAGCGCCTTGTGGGCGATGGCGGCGCCGGCGACCCAGGCCTTGGTCACGCGTCAGGTCGGCGCTCACGAGCAGGGCCGCATCCAGGGCGCGCTGATGAGCCTGGTCAGCCTGGCCGGCGTGATCGGGCCGGCGATCTTCGCCAGCAGCTTCGGCTACTTCATCGGCAAGTCGGCGCCGATCCACCTGCCGGGCGCGCCGTGGTACATCGCCGCCGCCTTGCTCGGCATCGGCCTGCTGATCGCCTGGCGCTATGCGCGCGTGCCGGCGGTGGCGCCGGCCGCAGCCGATGTCGTGGCCTAAACCAATGACATTGGCGGGCCCTCGCCGCGTCGGCGAAGGTCGGCGGCGACATCCCGACAGGAGCCTTGCATGCGTGTATTCACCGGCCTCGCCGTTCTGACCGCCGTCGTCATGCTCGGCGCCTGCAGCGGCGTCGAATATCGCGACACCAACGCCGCGGTCGATGCGCGCCCCGAATGTGCGAGCGGCCCGACGCGTCCCGGCGAGACCCCGCCGGCCTGGTGCGAGCGCAAGCTCGAAGCGAAGTGGGATTCGCAAGGCGCTTCGGAAAAGGTCGACTTCAAGAAAAAGGACGACGAGCGCTGAACCTCGCGCGCTTGCGCCGTCCGCAGCCGTCGATCGCGGTTCTCGGAGGTGCGATCGGCCTTGGGGTAGGAGCGGCGCGAGCCGNCGGCTGGGGACGTTCGTACGGGTGACTGCGTGGTCGCGGCTCGCGCCGCTCCTAGCCTGAAAGCCGGCGTCGCGGTGGCTCAGGGCGCCATCTGTGCGAGCTCCGCCTGCGGAAGCGGCAGCAGCGCCCAGAACGCGATGCGCGACTTCGCCCAATCCTGCGCGGCGTCGTTGAGGATCTCGACCAGGGTCGCGGCGTCCTCGCCGTGTTCGGCCTGCCAAGGGCCGGCATGTTCGATCAATAGCAGATAGCCCGGCGCCGGCCACCACGACAGGTCGTTGACGCAGTCGTTGAGCGCATCCCAGTTGTGGCCGAACCAGGCCGGGAAACGCAGACCCGCGGCGATGCGCGCCAGCGCGTCGTCCTTGTCGGCGCAGCCGGCGAAATCGACGCGGGCGACCGCGAACTCGAGCTCGGCTGCGGCATCGGCCAGTGCACGCGCGTCGCGTGCATCGATGAAGTAGGCGCCTGCCTGGGCCGGATCGGCGAGCAACTCGCGCGGATCGATCGAGCCGCTCATCGTGCGCCTCCGTCGGCCCGCACGTCGAAGCGGGTGAAGCTGCGGTAGTGATCGCCGGTGTAGTAGTACTCGGACGGCGGATCGCCGCCGGTGACGATGCGGCGTGCGCCGCGGTCGTCGGAACGCGGCGTTTCGACCGTGTACTCGCGGTAATAGCCGCGCGGTTGCCGCGGCAGGCGTTGCTCGCGGTTCTGGAACACGCCGCCGTCCTGGCGATGCGCGAACGGGCCGCCCGCGGCGATGCGGCGCAAGGTGTCGTTCGCTTCCGGCGGCAGTGCGATCGAGGCGATCGGCGGGGTTTCGTCGTGGCCGCGTCCGGCGTTGCCGTGCCCGGCGTCATCGCGCATGGCGTCATCGCGCATGGCCGGTTGCGACTGCGTCACCGGTGCGTGCGCGGGAACGGCGGGTTGCGGCGCCTGCATGCCGCGCTGGCTCCAGACCCACAGGCCGATCAAGACCACGGCGGCGATCAGCCAGAGATTACGGCGCATCGGAGACTCCTGGCGGATAACGCCGGCAGTTTAGGCCATGAGACGTGGCTGCGCTTGCAGCTTTCGACCCGCGCCGCTGCCGGTCCTAGCGACCGCTTGGTCGCTGAATTATCCCTCGCGCTTCGCAGCGTCGCGGGCCCTGCGACGGGGGCGTGGTCTCATAGAGGGGTTCGAACGGCGCGCTCGATTCGTCGCCTTCCGCGGCCCCGGGCGATCCACCACACACTCGCAAGGAGATGCATGCAATGGAGATGATCCGTGTTTCTTCCTCGGCCATCGAGGCGATCGGTTACGACCTTGCGACCGGACTGCTGAGGATCCGCTTCGTCGAGGGCCAGGACTACGATTTTCACGGCGTGCCCGAGAGCGTGAACCTGGGCCTGATCGCGGCCACCTCGAAAGGCGGCTACTACCACGCCCACATCCGCGACCACTACTCCAGCTGAGTGGCGTGATCGCTCGGGTGCCGGCGAAGCTCGATTCGCCGGCACGCGATAGCGCTAGGGATAAGCGCCGCTTCTGCGCTCAACCGCCCTGCGATCAACCGCAGCCGACGTCGACGATGACGTTCTTGTCGTCGACATGCACGTTGACGCGGCCGTCCAGGTACTCCTTGGTGATCATCTGGCCGGGCTTGAGCACACGGACGGTGTGGCCGCCGGCGCTGACCTTCGCCTGCTCGACGGTGGCCGCATCGGCGGTCTTGCCGACCAGCGTGGCCTTCGCCGTTTCGGCGTTGCAGGTGCGGCGCGACGGCATCGGCGAGGGTTCGCCGGGGGCGATGCTGCTGGCGCCCTGAGCGTCGGCCGGCTCGACCGCGGCGCTCGGCATTTCATCGGCGGGGCGGGGGCCGGCGCAGGCGGCCATCGCCAGCGGCAGCGACACGGCGAGCAGCGCGCCGGACAGCAGGCGGTGCAGGGGCTGGGAGAGAGCGGTCCGGTTCGACATGGCGACGTCCTTCGCTGGATGCGCGCTCGGCGCGTTGGCCCGAGCCTGCCCCGGCACAGCTGTGCCCAGGGTTAACGCTGGCCGCGGATCCTGCGATCCGCGACCGTGCGCACAGCCTTCAACCGCAGCGCAGGCCGGTGATGGCGCCGCGTTCGTTGACGTCGATGTTGAGGCGGTCTTGCTGGAAATCCATGGTTGCCGCCATGCCGGGTGTCAGCACACGCACGGTGCGGCTGCGGGTTTCGACGCGGGCGCGTTCGACCACGTCGGCATCCGGGGCGCGGCCGATGGCCCAGCGCGCGGCTTCGGCGTTGCAGGCGGCCGGGCCGATGTCGGTCGGCGGAATCGGCGTGGCGCAGGCGGCCAGGGCGAGGCTGAGGACGACGCCGGCAACGAGCGGACGGAATCCGATGAGGCGGTCGGTGGCAAACAGGGACATGGCGAGGCTCCGGACGTGGTCGCGGGCAGAGTGCGACCGGCGACGTGTGCGGCGTATGAAGGCCGCGGGCTGCGCAGTGTAGCCGGGGTGCTCGCGACCCAGATGACTCAATCGGGCGCTATGCGCGGCCGCAACAGCAGGCTTTGGACAGGGGCGGTACTCAAAGCGGATTGGCTTCGGTCGCAAGCCGCGATCGCGATCGTGGCTACCGCTGCGCCACCGACGGGCGTGCGACGGCGATGTCTCGCAGGGCCCGTCCGATGCGGCGCCGGTCGCTCAGACCGGCAAGGCCGCCTGCGCCTCGACCAGCTTCAGCATCAACTGCGCCAAGGTCACCACGTCCTGATGGTTATGCGCGGCGACGCGACGCAACAAGGCCGAACTGCCGCCGCGCAGGTAATGCAGCCACGCGGCCGGCGCCTGCGAGCCGGGCAGATCGTCCTCGCGCACGATCCGCAACAGCTCGCGTTCGATGGTCGCCAACTTGCAGTTCTCCCAGACGCCGCGATACAGGCGCCGGGTCGGGAACAGCAGGTCGACATGATCGAGCCCGGCCAGCGGATTGGCGATGCGGGCGAGGCGGTAGCGCGTATTGAGCAGCGGCGCGTCGTAACAGCGGCCGTTGTAGCTCGACAGCACCGTGTCCGGTGTCAGCCACTGCGCGAACGCGCGCAGCATCGCCGGCTCGGCGGCGAGGGTGGCGATAGTGAGCTGGCGGATACGCAGGCCGTCGCCGTGCACGGCGTCGCGATGCCAGTCGGCCGCGCCGATCATGAAAGCGCGGGTGCCGGTGCCGCCGGCCAGGCCGGTGGTCTCGGTGTCGAAGAACATCAGACGGCGCGGGTCGAGCGCGTCGTCGGGACGTTTGGCGAAGGCCAGCGACAGCGAAACTTGCGGCGCCGGCAGGCTGAGGTGGACTTCGCTGAAGTAAAGGCCGGGCGCGATCTCCTGGCCGGGCACCGAGCGGTCGATGGGGCCCGGCGCCTGTGTGGGCCGCGCAGCGAATGCGGTCGGTTGCGGCAGCGGCGAAGTCCCTGGCTTGCGCTCGCGTTGCGCGATCAACCGCCGCAGGCCGTCGAGGTCGGGGCGCGCAGAGCGGATCTCGGGGAGCCCGTCTTTTCCGAACAGGGGAGTGCGGGCGTCGGGGAGCGAAGAGCAAATCTCCCCCAGCCCCTCTTTTTCAAAGAGGGGAGCGGTGGCGTCGGTGCGGGGAGAGGGGATGACTTCCGGTGCCTTGGATGCCCGGGTTGGAACGTTGGCAGGAAGCACGGAACGAACATCGTCATCGTCACGGGCCAAGCCCGCGATGCTCGTAGCCCTCGCGATCGTCGCGCTCTCTTCCCGCGAAAGCGGTTGGCTCCCCTCTTTGAAAAAGAGGGGCTGGGGGAGACTTGCCTTGTCACTCGGCGTTCCCGCATCTGCGACCGCGCGCCCCGCCTGCCGCTGCAACATGCGCAGCTTGGCGATATCGATGCTCACGCGTCCTCGCCTTCGCCGAGCAAGCGCAGCACTTGCCGCGCCAGCGATTTCGGCGTGTTCTCGCTGCGGGTTTCGTCGACGGCCAGGATCGGGCCGACGCAGGCCGGGCAGCCGGCGCGGCAATCGCAGCGTTCGATCAGTTCGCGCGCGCGCGTCACCAGTTCGGCCTGGCGCAGCCACAAAGGTTCGCTGAGCCCCACGCCACCCGGGAAGTTGTCGTACAGGTACACCGTCGGCACGAACTGCTGCACGTCGAGCGAGGCCATCGCCGTGCCCGGCACCAGTTCGTGGCCGGCGCCGCGTAACTGCCCGCGCCCGCCGGCGTCCTGGGTCGCGAACCAGGCACCGTCGCCGTTGCCGACCGACTTCTGCAGATCGCGCGCGTCGGCCATTACCGCGACGGTGGCGACCACGTGCAGCGCATGCGCGGCGCCGAGAAAGCCGTCCAACGCATCTTGTTTCGAATCGAACCGCGACAGCAGCACGCCCTGCGGCAGTTGCCACCATACCGCGGTGGTGTGCAGTTCCTGGTCGGGCAGGTTGACCGGGCCGTAGCCGATGTTCTCGTGGGTGTAGTAGCGGATCTTTTTATAACCGGCGACACGCCGCACCACGTGCACTTCGCCGTGGTGGCTGTCGCCGCGCCCGGCCTCGCCGCCGTCGAAACGGTCCAGCACCTTGAGCTTGGTGTAGTCGATCGAGTCGGTGTAGTAGTCGACCTGGGTGCGGGTGACATAGGCCTTGCGGCCTTCCCAGTCGAGGCGTTCGACCTGGTAGGGCAGCGACTGGATCATGTGGATCGCGCCTTCGTACAAGGTCAGCGCGGCGGCCGAGTAGTCGACCTCGGCGATGATCGCCTGGCGGCCGTCGCTGCGGTCGACCACGACGAAGTTGCCGTCGGCGACCGAGCGCAGGCTGACCGCATTGGCCGGATAGCTGTCGGCGATCCACTCCCAGCGCTCGCCTTCGCGATGGACCACGCCGGTCTCGGCCAACGCTTGCAGGTACACCTCCGGATCGATCGGGCCGAACGCCTCGCCGTGCTGGAACGGCAGTTCGAAGGCGGCGCAGCGGATGTGGTCGAACAGGATCAACGGTTGATCCGGGGCGATGCGCGCGTGCTCGGGCGGGGCGTCGGCGAAGAAGTCCGGATGGCGGACCACGTATTGATCGAGCGGCTGCGAATTGGCCACCAGCACGCCGAGCGAAGGCTGCTGGCGGCGCCCGGCGCGGCCGAAGCGCTGCCAGGTGGCCGCGACCGAGCCCGGGTAGCCGTTGAGCACGACCACGTCGAGGCTGCCGATGTCGACGCCCAGCTCCAGCGCCGAGGTCGAGACGATGCCGTCGATACGGCCGTCGCGCATCGCCCGTTCGGCCTCGCGCCGCTCGGTCGGCAGATAGCCGCCGCGATAAGCGCGGATGCGTGCGGGCTTGCGCGGGTCGTGGTCGAACACGTCCTTGAGGTATTTGGTCAGCACCTCGACCATCAGTCGGGTCTGGGCGAACACCAGGGTCTTGAGCCCGGCCTTGATCGCGATGCGGGCGATGCGGTTGCTCTGCGAACGCGCCGAGGCGCGCAGGCCGAGGTCGGCATTGACCACCGGCGGGTTCCATAGCAGCACGTGCTTGTCGCCGGTCGGCGCGCCGGATTCGAGGATCGCGCGCACCGGGCGCTCGATCAGGGCCTGCGCATGCGCCTGCGGGTTGCCGATCGTGGCCGAGCACAGGATGAACTGCGGGGTGACGCCGTAGAACGCGCAGATGCGCTTGAGCCGGCGCAGCACGTCGGCGACATGGCTGCCGAACACGCCGCGATAGGTGTGGATTTCGTCGATGACGATGTAGCGCAGGTTCTCGAAGAACTGCGCCCACTTGGTGTGATGCGGCAGGATCGCCTGGTGCAGCATGTCCGGGTTGGACACGACGATATCGCCGTGCAGGCGGATCGCCTGGCGCGCATCGCCGGGGGTGTCGCCGTCGAAAGTGAAGGCCTTGACCCCGAGGTCGCCGGCGCGGTTGAGCTCCAGCAGCTCGGCGACCTGGTCCTGCGCCAGCGCCTTGGTCGGGAACAGGTACAGCGCCTTGGCGCCTTGGGTCATCGCCGCGGCCAGCACCGGCAGGGTGTAGCACAGCGACTTGCCGGACGCGGTCGGGGTGACCACGGCGACGTCTTCGCCGGCCTGGGCGGCGTCCCAGGCTTCGGCCTGGTGGCTGTAGAGGCGGTCGATGCCGCGCGCACGCAGCGCCGCCTTGAGCGGTTCCGGCAAGGCCTCCGGCAGCGGCGCATAGCGGCCCTCGCGGCCGGGCAGGGTGAAGCGGCCGGTGATGCGGTCGCGATAGCGGTGCTGCAGGCGCTCGGCGAGCGCGCCGCCGTGGCGGGCGTCGACGGCTTCGTCGGCGCGGGCCAGGGCGTGCTGCGCGGCCGAGGCGGGGACGAGGTCGCGCTGGGAGGGATCGATCAAGGCGGACATATCGAGGCGGGCGACGGCTGCAGGGGCGGAGTCTCGTTGTACGCGACGACAATCTCAGTCCGTGAGACGGCGTGCCGACCCGGACTGACGATCAGGCACCTGCTCGTGCCGTTCGTCCCATGGCGCTTCACTAAGCAAGCTCGAATCGGTGTTATGGCTCGGCCACAACGTCATCGACGATGTTGCGACAACCGTACTTGCACTCAAAAGACGAACATGGCGCTTACGACGACTCAATCGGGATCGGCATAGGCAGCCGACATCCCGAATCAAGATCGAGTGCCGCATGGAAGAGCGCACGGACATGGCCGACATCTCGCATCGCATGCGTTCGCAAGGCGATCGTTACGGCCGTCGATTCAGCACCAACTAAATGGAGATTAGATCGTGACCGATGAAAATAAAGGATATCCGACCGGTACGCGCCGTTCGCAGGGGCGTTCGAATGCTGGTCGCCAACCGTTGTTGAGCGTCATGGCATCGGCTTGCATCGTGGCGGCGGCGCTGGCCGTGCAGAGCCCGCTTGCGGCAGCCCAAGCGAAGCCGGATGGCCAGGTCGTAGCGCCGCTGGGCAGCGGCAAGGCGGCGGCGACTTTTGCAAGCAAGGATCGACTCAAGATAGAGGCGATGCTGACCGATGAACTGCAGCGCATCGTCGATCGACAGAAACGTCTGGAGGGGCAGGGCAAGATCGTTCGCGTCAAAGCGAGCCTCGACATAACCAGCAAGGCTCTCGTCATCGATCTGAGCAGGGCCTATGTGCCGAAGTACAACGGCGGACGCTTCGAAGACCAGCAGCACGAGCTGGCGATGGCCGCGATGTCGATTCTGAGCGGAACGATCGCCATCGATGAGGTCAGATTCCTGTTCGACGGAAAGAGCATCCACAAGTATTTTCCGCAAGACGAAATTGCGCCGAGACGGCCCAAGGCCACGGCGGTAGAGCCGGCCGACCTGGTGGTCGTATCTGCGGCGCATGGGTATTACTACCTCTATGGCGCTAATACTTGGAAGCTTCAGCGTCCGACGGCTCCCCACGGAGTCTACGAGGACTTCATCACCCAGTACCTGGGTCAGCACCTCGAGGGGTACTTGGGCGCGCGTTCGGCGGCGAACCTGGGGATTCCGCGCAGTCACGCCACCACAACCCATCTTCCTTCCGGCCACCCGTGGTGGAAGATGTCGGCGCGTACTTACCTGGAGACCCAGTTTCCGGATAACCCCAGCATATGGAGCACTTCAGGTAATCAAGGCGACGATCGTCAGTACGATCAAGACATCAATGCCCGCCCTAAATTTGCCAACCACATCAATGCGACCGCGCTACTGAACATCCACACGAATGCCGACGACGGCAGCGGAACCGCACGCGGAACGATCGTCGCCTACCATACCGGTCGCGAGACCAGTCGAGCGCTCGGCAGCAGTGTCCTGTGTTACATGGCCGAGCAGATTCATGCGGTCCCCGGCTATGCCAGCTTCCCCGTCGCGGCCGCTCCGACTGGATTCACCAATAAAGGCGAGAACGAACTGGCGCATATGCCGGCGATCATCGTCGAAACCGCCTTCCACACCAATGCGACCGATGCCGCGGCCCTTCAGGACACGAATTTCCAGAAGGGTGCCATGAGGGGTGTGGAAAAAGGCTATCGCATGTGGCGCCAAGGCAAACCGTGCACGACACAGGCGATCGCCTCGATCCCCGCGGCTACCGGCAACATCAATACCGCGTTCCCGGTAACGGTCAACTTCCAGGGCTACCCGCAGCTTCCGGTCAAGGCCGAAACGAAAGTCGTGAGCTGTCCGGCGACCTGGAACTGCAGCAACATGGTGAAGTCGACGACCATGCTGTCGCAGACGCAGTTGCAATACCAGATTCTCTGCACGAGTCCGAATCAGGTGGCCGACGCTTCCTTCACCGTCGATACCACGCTGGTCGACGCGGACGGCGTGCGTACACAGCCGGTTCGCAACACCTATACCTGCAAATGGCCGGCGACGTAGATCAGCCCTGTGCTCTGCCGGGCGAGCGTTGTCGGTTAGAGCGCTCTTCGTGTGGGCCGCTCGGGGTTCCATTCGTTTGACTGAGGTGGCGCNGCAGTGCGGCGCAGTCGCTCCCGATGGGGCCGGGCGGACACCGCAGGCAAACCGATAGCGCGATCTGCCGGATGCGTCGCCAAACCCGGCGTCGCCTCCGGCCAGGGCTTCCAGTGAAGAGCCGGTATGGGCGTGGCGCTGGTATCCCTCGCTTACCGCCCCACGGTTCAGCCCCGTCGGGCCGGGGCACTGTATCCTTGCGCGCCGCAGAACCCTCAGTTTCCCCATGAAGATCGGTATCGATTTCGGCACCAGCTATTCGGCCGCCGCGGCCCTCGTCGACGGCGAGGTCCGCACGATCCGCTTCGGCGACGAGCGCCAGTTCCGCACCACGGTGTATTTTCCGGAAGCGGTGCCGGACCCGAGCCAGTTCGAGCTGACCGACGCGCTGGAAGCCGAGGTCGAGGCGCAGGTGCGCAATGCGCGCACCCAGCAGACCCGCGCGATCAACGAGGCGCAGGCGCGGCGCGAGCACGCCGCGCGTCTGCCGGCGGAACAGCGCGAGGCGGCGCTGGCGATGATCCCGACGCCGGCGCAGCGCTCCGAGCAGGACCTGCGCCGCGACGCCGTCCGCGCGGTGCGCCGGCAGTGGCTGGAACTGCAGGTGCGCGAAGCGCGCGCCTCGGCGGCCTCGCTGCAGAACGCGGTGTATGGCGAAGAAGCGGTCGAGGCCTATCTGAGCGAAGGCTTCGGCAACCTGGTGCAATCGCCCAAGTCGATGCTCGGCTACCAGCTCGCGCCCCACGTGCGCCAGACCATCGTCGGCATCGCCGGCTACATCCTCGAACACATCCGCCTGACCGCCGGCCAGCAGCTCGGCGCCAACGTGCGCCGCGCCGTGCTCGGCCGCCCGGTGCAGTTCCGCAGCTCGCTCGGTGCGGCCGGCGGCGACCAGGCCCTGGAGATCATGACCGAGGCGGCGGCCAGCGCCGGCTTCGACGAGGTCAGCTTTCTCGAAGAACCGGTGGCGGCGGCGCTGGGCTATCACGCGCAGAGCGCCGATCGTCACCGCACCCTGGTCGTCGACATCGGCGGCGGTACCACCGACATCACCCTGGCCGAAGTCGGCGGCCCGCAGCCGCCGGTGGTGCTGGGCTCCTGGGGCATCGCCCGCGGCGGCGTCGACGTCGACCTGTCGCTGAGCCTGTCGCGTTTCATGCCGCTGTTCGGCAAGGGCCGGACGCGGGTGCCCGCGCACCATTACGTCGAGGCCGCGACCGTGCACGACGTGGTGCGCCAGCGCGAGTTCCAGCGCCGCGACAGTTACCGCGAAGTCGACGCGCCGTTCGGCTCGCGCCTGATTTCGCTGCAGCAGGCCGGCAACACCACGCGCCTGAGCCGCGCGGTGGAGTCGACCAAGATCCAGTTGAGCACGCAGGGCGACAGCCAGGCCACGCTGGACTACATCGAGCGCGACCTCGGCTTGGCCTCGACCGCCGACGACCTGGCCCGCGCGGCCGACCCGTTCCTCGGCAACCTGGCCGAACTGCTGCGCGAGGTCGGTGCCGAGATTGGTGAGGCCCCGGCCGCGGTGTTCCTGACCGGCGGCATGTCGCGCGCGCCCTACGTGCGCGAAACCGTGCGCCAGTGTTTCCCGAACGCGCGCCAGGTCGCCGGCGACGCCTCGCTCGGCGTGGTGTCGGGGCTGGCGTTCNCACAGGACTGCGCCGCCGCAGGACTTGTGATCCAATCGCGCCATGCCTGCGTCGCTCGACGCAGGCGCGATATCAGAGGACACGAGGCATGCATGGACAGGCCGTAGACGACCTCGCGCTGATGCGCGAGGTGGCGCAGCGCCACGAACGTTTGTTGAAGGTGGCTCTGGGCTGGCGCAAGGACCATCCAGGGTTCACCTTCGCATTGCGCACGCGCGACAACCCCAAGCGCAATCGCCTCGAAGCCGGCTACTGGTTCCAGGGCAACGAGTACTACTTGTTCTTCGCCCCGTTCAAGCTCAGCGACTCGAACAACAAGACCCGCACCATCGGCCTGGTGTTCTCGTTGAAGAACGGCCAGATTCGCAAGGCTTACATCGAGATCGTCTACGGCAGCATCCAAGACCCGGTGTTGTGCCGGGTGCACGAGCGCCTGCTGCAGGCGCTGGGCATGGAGGTGACGCCGCGCAAGGAGTGCAAGAAGACGATCCCGGCCTCGTCGCCGGAAGAGGCCTTCGTCTACTTCATGAACCACGTCTACCCGGTCGCGCAGCAGATCATCGCCGACGAAGGCGTGGAAGGGCGGTTCTTCATCACCCAGGAGGAATTCGAATCGGCGATGGAACGGCTGCCGCGCGGGCGCCGCCGGCCGCGGCAGCCGGCTACGCTCGTGGACCTGTGGAAGCCGCAGCCTCCGGCGAGCGTCGTGCCGGTGGTGCAGCCACGGACCAAGGCGGTCAACACCATCTATTACGGGCCGCCCGGCACCGGCAAGACCCGCAAATACGAGGAACTGCGCAGCGATCCGCGTTACCGCACCGAAGCGCAGGCGCTGTCGGCCGACGCGCGCGACGAGCGGCGCGTGGGCTTGGCGCCGTGGCACGCGGTCGTCGCCGCGGCACTGCTCGACCTCGGCGGCTCGGCGCGGGTGCCGCAACTGCGCACGCACGCCTGGGTCCAGGCCTCGGCGCGGTTGCGCGGCCGTCCGCGCAGCTTGAACCAGATTCTGTGGGGGCAATTGCAGTCGCACGCCCCCTTGGACTCGGCGACCGTGCGCACCAGCGCCCGCACCGGTGCGGTGTTGTTCGACAAGGACGCCGACTCGGTCTGGCGCTTGCTGCCGCAGTGGCGCGATAACGCGCCGGACCTGGCCGAGGCCGTCGACGCCATCGTCGACGGCCTCGACTTTCAGCAGCAGGCCAACATGGCCGAGTCGCGCCTGAGCCTGGTGACCTTCCACCCGAGTTATTCCTACGAGGACTTCGTCGAGGGCATCCGGCCGGTGCCGGCCGACGGCGACGACGGGCGCGTCGAGTTCCGGGTCCAGCCCGGCTTGTTCAAGGAGCTCTGCCGCGTCGCTCATCTGCATCCGCAGCAGCGCTACGCCTTGTTCATCGACGAGATCAACCGCGCCAACCTGGCCAAGGTGTTCGGCGAGTTGATCGCTTTGATCGAACCGGACAAGCGGGTGACCGCCGGCGCCGAGCCGGGCGAAGGCGGCGGCCTGTGGGTCAAGCTGCCGGCCAGCCACGAATTGTTCGGGGTGCCGGACAACCTCGACCTATACGCGACCATGAACACCGCCGACCGTTCGATCGCATTGATGGACCTGGCGCTGCGGCGGCGGTTCCGCTTCGAGGAGACGCCACCGCTGCCGGAAGAGATCAAGGGCGGCGACGGCGACGGCGGCGTGATCGCCGACGGGGTGCGGGTGGACCTGCCGCTGTTGCTGCGCAAGCTCAACCAGCGCATCGAGTACCTGCTCGACCGCGACCACTGCATCGGCCACGCCTATTTTCTCGACGTTCATTCGCTCGACGATCTGCGCAACTGTTTCCGCGACCGCATCATCCCCCTGCTGCAGGAGTACTTCTTCGACGACTGGGGCCGTATCCAGCGCGTGCTCGGCAGTATGGGCAAGGCCGATCACTCGCCCTTCGTCGAGGCGCTGGACGTGGATGCGATCGATCTGTTCGGCGTGCACGTGTCGGACCTGCCGCGCATTCCGCGCTATCGCATCGAACTGACCGACGCCTCGCAGAACTGGTCGGCGGCCGATTTCCGCAGCCTGTATTCGCAGGGCGACGAGGACATCGACGACGACGAGGCCGAACTCGAGGACGGAGCCGAGCCGTGAACCCCGCGTTGAGGGCCTTCGAGCACACGCCGGTGCCGATCACGGCCCTGCCGACCGCGAACAGTCTCGGCCTCGACGAGGTCGAGCGCCTGGAAGCGATCTGCCTGCTGCGGCCGGGGCTGTGCGAATTCGGACGGAGCACGGTGCGTTTCGCCCAATACTGCGGCGTGCTGTGCATCGGCGAGCGCATCCTGGAAATCCTGCCCAAAACGGACCGCATCGACCGCGGCACCGCGGATGCGGCGCCGGCCCACGACATGCTGCTGCGGATGTTGCGAGTGGTGCACGACCTGCCGTCGCCGCCGCTCGGCTCCGGTTCGCACGATCTGATCCGCTCGCCGCTGATCGAATTGTTCGCCGGGCGTTTCCTCGCCGAGACCATGCGCCTGGTCAAGGCCGGGCTGCTGAAGTCCTATGTGTCGCGCTCCGAAAATTCGCCGACGGTGCGCGGCCGCATCCAATGGTCCCGGCACCTGCGCGCCAATGCGGGCCGCCAGGATCGCGCCTGGTGCGAGTTCGACGAACTCACCCACGACGTCGCGGTGAATCGGGTGCTCGTGCTCGCCCTGCTGCATCTGCGCGACTGGCTGGTCGCGCCGACGTCGATCCGGCTGTGGCATGAGCTGATGGCTGCGTTCGATGGCATCGCGCCGGCGCGTCGCGACGAGATCGAGCGGTTGTGCCTGGACCGCCAGAGTCGCCGCTATGCCGCGGCCTTGAAGTGGGCGCGCTGGATCATCGAGGGCTTGTCGCCTTCGCTGCGCGCCGGCGTTGCCACGGCGCCGGCGCTGCTGTTCGACATGAACCAGCTGTTCGAGCGCTACGTCGCGATCAAGTTGGCCCGGCAGGCGCCGCCCGGTTGGGTGGTCGAGTGCCAGCACGACGACCGGCATTTGGCCCGTGTCCTGGTCGGCGAGCAGGGCTCGAGCCCGGCCTACCGCCTCAAGCCGGACCTGCTGGTGCGTCGCGCCGACCGCATCGTGATGATCGCCGACACCAAGTGGAAGCGGCTGGAACGCGACCGCTACGGCAAGATCCGCCCGTCCACCGACGACATGTACCAACTCAACGCCTATGCCACCGCGTTCCAGGAATGCGGCGAGCTGGCGCTGATCTATCCCTGTTTCGACGGCCTGGCCGCGGACACCCTGGAGACGACGATGCGCTACGAACTGGCCGGCTCGATCGGACCGCGCTCGCGGCGCGTGCACGTGGCCGCGGTCGACCTCATGGACGACGTGCTGCGGGTGCGGGTCGGTTCGAGCGGCGACGTGCTGCGCAGGCTGGCGGCATGAGCGCGAACGACAAGCCTTATTCCCCCTCCTGCGACCGCAATCGCGATCCGATCCTCGCGGTGTTGCGCGAGCATTTCGCCGGGCGCCGGCGGGTGCTGGAGATCGGCAGCGGCACCGGCCAGCACGCGGTGTATTTCGCCGCGGCCTTGCCGTCGTTGAGCTGGCAATGCTCCGACCGCGCCGAGTACCTGCCCGGCATCGCGCTGTGGCTGGACGAGGCGGCGTTACCGAATACGCCGGCCGCGGTCGAGCTGGACGTGGCATCGCCGCGGTGGCCGGGCGAGGCGGACGGGGCGCGTTTCGATGCGGCGTTCAGCGCCAACAGCCTGCACATCATGGGCTGGGTGCAGGTCGAGGCCTTCTTTCGCGGGCTCGACCGGGTGCTGGCGGCGGATGCGACGGTCGCGGTCTACGGGCCGTTCAATTACCGCGGCGAGTTCAGCAGCGACAGCAACCGCGAATTCGATGCCTGGTTGAAGGCACGCGACCCGCAGTCGGGGGTGCGCGATTTCGAGGCGGTCGATGCCTTGGCCGCAGCCATCGGGCTGCGCTTGCTCGTCGATCAGGCGATGCCGGCCAACAACCGTTGCCTGGTGTGGCGCCGGTCGCCGCCGCACAATGCCTGACCCTTCGGCTTCCCGACTCCGGCCATGATGCCTCGTCTGCCTTGCCTGGCCCTGCTGCCGTTGTTGCTGCTCTTGCCGGGTTGCAGCCGCGAGCCGGCGCCGCCCGAAGCTGAAGCGCAGATAGCGGACGCGCCGTGGCGGGTTTCGGCCTGGCCCTTGCGGATCGACGCGGCGGCGGCTCAACCTGATTTGATCGCGACGCCGGACGGGCGGGTGTGGTTGTCGTGGATCACCGGCGAAGCCGGCAAATACGCTTTGCGCTACGCGGTTGCCGGACCCGACGGCCGTTGGCCGCAGCCGCCGCGCTCGATCGCCGTGGGCCAGGACTGGTTCGTCAATTGGGCCGATACGCCGCATCTCGCGGTCAGCGCCGACGGCGCGGTGTGGGCGCATTGGCTGCAGAAATCGGCGCAGGCGCCGTATGCCTACGACGTGGTGTTGGTGCGTTCGGCCAACGGCGGCGCGCCGTGGTCGGCGCCGCTCAAGGTCAATACCGACGGCGGCCAGAGCGAGCACGGCTTCGTCTCGATCTGGCCCGACGGCGCCGATGCGGTCGGCGTGGCCTGGCTGGATGGCCGCCACAGCGACAGCGGCCAGGCAGGCCATGGCGGCGGTCACGGCGTCGGTTCTGGTGCGATGAGCCTGCGCAGTGTGCGCATAGGCGCCAACCTGCATCGCTTCGACGAAGTCGAACTCGACACGATGACCTGCGATTGCTGCCAGACCGATGCGGCGATGACCGCGCGCGGTCCGCTGCTGGTTTATCGCGACCGTAGCGAGGGCGAGGTGCGCGACATCGCCGTCACCCGCCGCGACGAGCGCGGTTGGACCGCTCCGAAGCCGGTGCACGCCGATGGCTGGGTGATGCCGGCCTGCCCGGTCAACGGTCCTTCGGTCAGCGCACGCGGCGAGGCGGCCGTGGTGGCCTGGTACACCGCGGCCGGCGACGTGCCGACGGTGCAGGCGGCCTACAGCCGCGACGCCGGCGATCGCTTCGCTGCGCCGTTCGTGCTCGACCGCGGCGAACAGGTGCAGGGGCGGGTCGAAACCGCATTGAGCGCCGATGCGGCCTGGGTGCTGTGGTTGCGTGAGGACCGCAGCGGCCAGAGCCTGCAACTCGCGCGCCTGGCGCCGGATCTGTCGCACGAGCGTCAGCGCATCGAAGTCGCGCGCCTGCAGGGCCGCGGCCGCGGCACCGGGTTCGCGCAGATGGCGGCGACCGGCGAGGCGGTGTACGTGGTCTGGACCGACTATGTCGGCCGCGAGGCGGTCCTGCGCGGCGCGCGGCTTCAGCCCGAGGCGACGGTGGTCAGCAAGGGCGAGTCGAACATCGCCGCCGGCGAGATCACCGGTTCGGCCAGCGGCACGCGCTCGCCGTAACGTTCGCGCAGTTTGGCCTTCACCGCTGGGTCGTCGAGCTTGAAGCTGCGCAGCGGCTGCAGCGTGCCGATGCGCACGCCCAGGGCGCGGTCGTACATCTTCCAGACCAGCTCCGAGCAGTAGATGCGCTGGTCCGACCACTCGAACGCCAGGTCGTAACGGCGGCCGCGGAAGGCTTCCGCCGCGCCGCGCAGTTTCGTCGCCTGCTGCGCCGTCAACGGTGTGCGCAAGCGCTTGAGTACGTAATGGCCGCCGCTGCCGCGGGCGATCCAACGCTGCAAGGGGGTGTAGGTGACCGGGTCGATGGCCTCGAACACGTAGGGCTGGCCGTCGCGGTGCAGGATCACCCCCATGTGGCTGTAGCGCGAGCCGGTCGCGCGCTGGATCGCCTGGCTCTGCGAAGAGCGCGAGACGTGGAAGATCACGTCGCCGTCGCGGACCTGCGGCGGTCGCGCGTCGGCGCAGCCGCTGGCGGACGCGCCGAGCAACGCGGACAGCAGGCCGCAGGCGAGGAGGCGGAGTTTCATGCGACCGGCGTCAGTCGGCCTGCGCCGGTGCGGTCGAGAACAGCCGCAGTTCCTTGGCGTCCTCGCTCATGCGCACCATGCCCTCGAAGCGCAGGCCCAGCCGCTCCAGCACCTTGATCGAGGGTTGGTTGGCGGGATCGGTGATCGCCAGCACCCGCGACAGCGCCAACGCCTCGCGCGCATGGCGCAGCACTGCCTCGCCGGATTCCAGGGCATAGCCGCGCGACCAGTGGCGCGGCAGGAAGGCGTAGCCCAGGTCGGGGTCGGGCAGGGTCTCGCGCCGCAGCAGGCCGCACATGCCGATGGCTTCGCCGCTGTCGCGCAGCTCGACCCGCCACAGGCCGTAGCCGTTGCGGGCGTAGCTCTGCGTCGGGCCGTCGAGGATGTAGCGGATCGCGCCGTCCAGATCGCGCACGCCGCGGTCGCCGATGTTGTCAATGAAGGACGGTTCGTTGAGCAGTTCGAGGATGAAGCCGGCATCGTCCGGCGTCAGTTCGCGCAACAGCAGGCGCTCGGTCTGGATAGCGGTAGTGGACGGCGTCTTGGGCGGCATCGGCGGCATCGGGTTCGCTGGAGTGCGGCGCGCTCGTCGCGGCGCCGGGGTCGGTGCACGATACGCCAGCCCGCAGCGTCCGCGCAGCATCGGAACGCGCCGGCGTTTGCGCTACGCTGCCGGGCCACGCATCGGCATGCCACGGCAATGAATTCCACGGACGCGGCCCAGGACATCCACCCGGTTTCGGACGAGAAGCGGCGCGCGGTGCTGGCCGCCCTCGCCGCGGTCGAACGCGAGCACGACGTGCGCATCGTCTACGCCTGCGAGTCCGGCAGCCGCGGCTGGGGGTTTTCCTCGCCAGACAGCGACTACGACGCCCGCTTCGTCTATGTCCATCGCCGGCCGTGGTACCTGACGGTCAACGAACGCACCGGCCTGGGCGAGCCGCAGCGCGACGTGATCGAGCTGCCGATCGACGACGAGCTCGACGTCAGCGGCTGGGACCTGCGCAAGGTGCTGCGGTTGCTGTCGAAGTCCAACCCGACCCTGTTGGAGTGGTTGCGCTCGCCGATCGTCTACCGCGAGGACGGCGTGCTGAGCGCCGGATTGCGCGCCCTGGCCGATGAGTTCTATTCGCCGATCGCCGCCTGGCACCACTACTTCAGCCTGGCCCACGGCACCTTCCGCGCCCACCTGGGCGGCGACGCCATCCGCACCAAGAAATACCTGTACGTGCTGCGCCCGGTCCTGGCCTGCCAGTGGATCGAGCGCGAGCAGGGACCGCCGCCGATGGCGTTCGAGGATTTGTTGGAGCGGCTGCTGCCCGACGGCGAGGTGCGCGAGGCGGTCGAGGCCTTGTTGGCGCGCAAGCGCCGCAGCGCCGCAGCGCCGAGGTCGCGGCCGGGCCGCGCGTGCCGGCGATCAGCGACTTCCTCGCCACCGAGCTGGAACGCATGCAGGCCTTGGGGCAGTCGCTGCCGGCGGCCAGCGGGCGGGCGGAACGGCTCGACGAGTTTTTTCGGTCGGCCTTGGTGGATTAGGCGAGGCTGCTAGGGGGCGCCGGCGGTCGAGGGGTCGCGGTCGCGG
>NZ_JBQEOE010000001.1:245947-263668 GCF_052045105.1 Lysobacter sp. 22409
ACCGCGCCAAGGCGATGACGGCGCAGGCTTCGGTACTCGAACTGCCGCCCCGCCGTCCTAATTCGATAACTGCAACGACTGCTGTAAAGGCTCGATCGTGCCCTCGCCGCGCATGACCTTCTTGTACTCGGCGCGCGAGACCGACACGTAGCGGTCGTTGCCGCCGATCTCGACCTGCGGCCCGTCCTGCACGGCGCGGCCGGCTTCGTCCACGCGCACGGTCATGGTGGCCTTCTTGCCGGAATGGCAGATGGTCTTGATCTCGGTCAGCTCGTCGGCCCAGGCCAACAGGTATTGGCTGCCTTCGAACAGTTCGCCGCGGAAGTCGGTGCGTAGGCCGTAGCAGAGCACCGGGATGCGCAGGGCGTCGACGATTTCGCTGAGTTGCCAGACCTGCGAGCGGCTCAGGAACTGGGCTTCGTCGACCAGCACGCAGTGCAGTTGCCCCTGCGCGGCGATGTCGGCGCGGATCAGCTGTTCCAGGTCGGCATCGTGGTCGAAGGCGACGGCGTCGGCGCGCAGGCCGATCCGCGAGGCCACCGTGCCGCTGCCGGCGCGGTCGTCCAGACGCGGGGTCAGGATCGCCACGCGCATGCCGCGCTCCTGGTAGTTGTGCGCCGACTGCAGCAGGGTCGTGGTCTTGCCGGCGTTCATCGCCGAATAATAGAAATAGAGCTTGGCCATGGCCGCAGTTTAGGGCGCGCCGCGGCGCCGCCACAGACTTGACGTGCGGCACGCGAGCGCCCGACGGCGCGGTCCGGCCTGTTCAGTCGACGCCGGATGCGCAGCCGACCGCATCAACGCGGACGCGGCGGGTCCTGGGGGTCGGCCTTGTCCTTCGATTCGCTCTCGGCGGGCGGCGGCAGGACGGCGCCTTCCGGGTTCATCGCCTCGACGTCGCCGACGTTGACCGTGCCGCCGAGTTTCAGCTTCCACAGGCGGTCCTGGCGTTGCCAGTAATGTTCGGCGTTCCAGTTGGCGTCGGCGTACAGCCCGCCGGTCAGGGCGACCGCGCCGGAGGCGTCGCGCTGCCCCGCCAGCACGCCGACGTCGGTGCCGATGTGGCTGCCGGTGATCTGGTTGCGCAGGCGTTGCAGGCGGCGGGCGTAGCGCGGCTTGACCGTCGGGTCGCCGTACACCCGGTACAGCGCCGGGCCTTGTTCGAGCGCGCGCTGGCGTTCGGCCGCGCTCAGCGCGGCCCAGTAGCGTTCGCGCAGGCCGACCAGGTCGCGATAGCCGCGCTCGGCGGCGAGGTCCATCCACACGTAGGCCAGGGCGCGGTCGGCCGCCACGCCTTCGCCCTTCCAGTACATCTCCGCGACCAGGCCCTGCGCGGGCTTGTCGCCGAAATAGCCGGCGCGGCGAAAGTGATCGAGGGCGACGGCGTAATGTCCGCGCCGATACGACTGCAGGCCGAGCTGGCGGTATTCGACGTCGGGATGCAGGTGCATGTAGCCGACGTCGGCCAGGGCCGCATCGGCGGCCGGGTCGGGGCCGATTGGCGCTTGCGTCGCGGCCGAAGTCGAGCCCGTCGCCAACCAGGCGGCGAACAGGAAACAGATCAGACGTCCTGTCACGGCATGCGCTCCGATGTTCGCACCGTGCGGAGGCCCGGCGCGGCGGCGAGGGTAGCAAGCCCGGGCGAAGGACGCAGCGTCGGCCTCCGCTTCAGGGACGCTGGCTGCTCATGATCTTTTCCAGTGTGCCGACCTCGACGTTGCCGCCGCTCTGCCAGACCGCGTCCTCGACCGCCCAGTAGCGGCGGGTGTCGAGGCGCCAGTCGGCATACATCGGGCGCAGGTCGAGCGAATCGCTGGGGTCGAAAAGGCTCGAGCCGCCGCGTGAGGCGAACACCAGCAGATTGCCGGTGGTCAGGCCGGCCGGGCTGCCGGTGATGCGGCTGCGGGCGCGGGCGACCTGGCGTTCCATGCGCGGCTTGGCGACCTCGTCGGCGTATTCGTCGAAGATCGCCACGCCCTGCCGCAAGGCGCGTTGGCGCTCGCCTTCGTCGAGCTCCTGCCACATCTTCTCGCGCAGCACTACGAACTGCGGGTAGCTGCGCTCGGCGGCGAGGTCGGCCCAGGCGTAGGCGAGGGCGCGGTCGTGCGCCACGCCGAGGCCGTGCCAGTACATCAGGCTGAGTCGATGCTGCGAATACTTGTCGGCATAGCGCGCGGCGCGGCGGAAGAAGCGCGAGGCGTCCTGCCATTGCCCGCGGCCGGCCGCGTCGGTGCCGTACAAGCGCCACAGCTCGTTGGGATGGGTCGCCGACATGCGCTGGCGGGCGTCGAAATCGCGGTGGCCGATGCGGTCGGTTTCGGCGCTGGCCAGTTGCTCCGGCGTCGCCTCGGCCGGCAGGGCCGCAGTTGGGTCGGCGGCGGCCGGGTCGGCGGACGCAGAGCCGGCCAGGGCGGCCAGGGCCAGCCCGGCGCTAGCCAGCATGACGACGAGACCACGTTCCATGGCGACCTCCGACGAGGGCCCGACGCGGTCCGGGCCTGCGGCGTCTAGCCTACTCCAGCCGCCCGGCCCGGTCGCGGGCGTGGCGGTTAGACTGTGCGGCCTGACCGGCCCTTGCCGGCGATCCGACATTCCATGCACGGTCTCAATCCCCCCCAACGCGCCGCCGTTCTGAACACCGAAGGGCCGCTGCTCGTGCTCGCCGGCGCCGGCAGCGGCAAGACCCGCGTCATCGTCGAGAAGATCGCCCACCTGATCGCGTCCGGCCGCATGCCGGCCAAGCGCATCGCCGCGATCACCTTCACCAACAAGTCCGCCAAGGAAATGCGCGAGCGCGTGGCCAAGCGGATCCGCGGCGACGGCGCCGACGGCCTGACCATCTGCACCTTCCACGCGCTGGGGCTGAAATTCCTCCAGTTCGAACACGCCAAGCTCGGCCTGCGTCGCGGCTTCAGCGTGTTCGACAGCGACGACAGCAACGCCCAGATCAAGGACCTGCTGNCAAGCCCGACGTGATCGACGAGATGCGCAACCTGATCTCGCGCGCCAAGAACTCCGGCCTGTCGCCCGCCGAAGCGATGCGAGAGTCGCGCAGCGCGCGCGAGATCGAGGCGGCGACGGTGTACGAGATGTACCAGGCGCGGTTGACCACCTTCAACGCGGTCGACTTCGACGACCTGATCCGCTTGCCGGTGCAGTTGCTCGAAGCCGACCACGAGGTGCAGTTGGCCTGGCGCGAACGCATCGGCTACCTGCTGGTCGACGAGTGCCAGGACACCAACGACGCCCAGTACCGCTTGCTCAAGGCCCTGGCCGGCCCGCGCGGCCTGTTCACCTGCGTGGGCGACGACGACCAGTCGATCTACGCCTGGCGCGGCGCCAACCCCGACAACCTGCTGGAACTGGGCAAGGACTATCCGAGCCTGGAGATCATCAAGCTCGAACAGAACTACCGCTGCAGCAACCGCGTGTTGCGCGCGGCCAACGCGTTGATCGCCAACAACCCGCACGAACATCCCAAGACCCTGTGGAGCGACCAGGCCGACGGCGAGCGCATCCGCGTCTGGGAATGCCGCGACAGCGCCCACGAGGCCGAGAAGGTCGCCGCCGAAATCCAGTACCTGGCGCAGAAGAACCAGGCGATGTGGGCCGATTTCTGCATCCTGTTCCGCGGCAATCACCAAAGCCGCGCGCTGGAGAAGGCGCTGCAATTGTTGCGGGTGCCCTATCACCTGAGCGGCGGCACCGCGTTCCTGGAGCGCGGCGAGGTCAAGGACGCGCTGTCCTGGCTGCGCCTGATCGCCAACCCCGACGACGACGCGGCTTTTCTGCGCGCGGTGACCTCGCCCAAGCGCGAAGTCGGCGCGACCACTCTGGCCAAGTTGGCCGAGATGGCCCAGCACGCGCAGTTGCCGATGTCGCGCATGGCCGAATCGATCAACGCGATCAAGCAGCTCAGCCCGCGCGCCGGCACCGCGCTCGACGGCTTCGTGCAGATCGTGCGTTTCCTGCGCGACGAAGCGCAGCGCATCAGCCCCGGTGAACTGGTCGGCGTGCTGGCCGAACGCAGCGGCCTGCTGGCTTCGATCCGCGCCCAGTGCAAGGACGAAGCTTCGTTCCAGCGGCGCAAGGAAAACCTCGGCGAACTGTCGGGCTGGTTCGACGGCGGCAAGGGCGCGGGCCCGGGCGAACTGGCCGCGCAGCTGGCGTTGCTGTCGCATGCCGACAAGGGCGAGGCCGGCAACCAGGTGCGGCTGATGAGCCTGCACGCGGCCAAGGGCCTGGAGTTCCGCTACGTGTTCATCGTCGGCGTCGAAGACGGCAACCTGCCGCACGACGCCAGCCTCGACGAAGGCCGTCTCGACGAAGAGCGGCGCCTGATGTACGTGGGCATCACCCGCGCCAAGGAAGCGCTGTACCTGTCGCATGCGCGCGAAACCCAGCGCTGGGGCGAACGCATCCGCCTCAAGCCGAGCCGCTTCATCGACGAACTGCCCGCGGCCGAACTGCAGCGCGACGGCGCCGATCCGGTCGCGGATGCGGCGCGCAAGCACGAGCGCGCGAACGCAGGCTTTGCGGCGATCAAGGCGTTGCTGGAGAACGGCTGAGCGGGATTTCGGGTTGGGCGGGCTCTGCAGCAGACAAGGGCAAATCCCCCCTGCCCCCTTTTCCAAAGGGGGGAATAGTTCGGCTGGGATTGGATGTGGCGCAGGCAGTTGCCACAACGCCTGCGCCAACACCAAGCCGATGTAACGCCGGAACTACAGAAGGCGCAGAACTTTGCCCCCTTTGACAAAGGGGGCGGGCGCCGGCGTTGCGCCAACACAGCCGTGTCGGCTGCTGCGCCGGGGGATTTGCTCTTGCGCGCAACACCCCGGCCGCCTGCGCAAACCGCAAACCGTCGCCGCGCCCATTGCGACCGGATCGGCTAGTCTTGCCGCACTCGTCCACGAACGCGCAACGACATGGCCCTGTTGATCAACGCCTATTCCACGCTCGCCGCGCCGCCGGCGCCGGATTTCCTCAAGGCGCCGCCGGCCTATCGCGACCGCAGCGACGCCGAACTGGTGCCGCATCTGCAGGGCTTCGTCGGTTACGTGCTCGGCACGGTCGCAGAGGGCATGGACGCGCGCACCTTCGCGGTGATCCGCCACCTGCAGCGGGTCCAGAGCCACTACAGCTTCGAGGTCGAGGACGGCGCGTTCGAAGCCTTGGCCTCGTGGGCGCAGGCCGCGAATGCGGTCTGCTTCCTGCCCGACGGCTCGGTGCGCGACCCGGACGGGCAAGTGCTGGTCAGCCAGGGCGAGCCGGCGGTCGATGCCGATTCGGCCTTGCCGTATCCGGCCGACGCGCGCGAGCGCAAGGCGCGCAGCGAAGCCGAACTGCAGGCGCTCGGTGCGAACGTACCGGCGCATCTGCCGCCGGTGCTCGGCGCCGGCGAAGTGCGTATGCGCACGCCCGAAGAAACCATGCGGCGCATGCTGGCGCTGACCGCGGTCGCGGTGCGCGCCGAATCGCTGGGCAGCGACCCGCTGTCGACCCAGGAGATCGCACTCAAGCTCGGCCCGGGCGTCGCCGCGCTGACGCCGGCCGAACGCGCCTTCATCGATACGGAAAAACCCGACGAGGAAACCTGGGCCAACCACGGCTGGCGCTACGAAAGCGCGGCGCTGCTGCAATGGGCGCTGGGCTTGACCGAGGCGCTGCCGCCGCCGACCGCGATCTGCGACGCCGGCGAGATCGCCCTGACCGCGATCGAACATGCCGACGAAGCCCACATCGCCGCGGCGCGACTGCGTCCGGTGGCGGAATTGCTCGACGCCCTCGATGCGGTCTATCGCCGCCATTGGCTGGTCCGCCAGGCCCGCCTCGACGAAAAATCGCCGCCGGCGGATCTGCATCCCAGCATCGTCTACGAGCGCCATTACGCGCTCAACTGGCTGTTGCGGTTCGACGAACAAGAGTGGGACGAGGTCGGCACGCCTACTTGAAGCGAGAAGTGAGTTAAGAGGAGTGAGTAACGAGTGGGAGTGCTGACGTCTCGCTGCTGCTTGCGGACTTCTAGTTCCTGGTTACTAATTCCTAACCTCTCTCAGACTCGGGCCAGCACCGGAATGCCTTCCCTCATCGTCCGCAACGTCACCCCCGCCGATCACCCGGCCGTACTCGCGCTCAACCTCGAATCCGAGGCCTTGATGAGCCCGCTGGATGCGCAGCGGCTCGCCGGGCTGGACCGGCAGGCGGTGTATCACCGCGTGGTCTGCGACGGCGACAGCGTGGTCGCGTTCCTGCTCGCGTTTCGCGAGGGCGCCGACTACGACAGCCCGAACTACCTGTGGTTCTCCGAGCGTTATCCGACTTTCCTGTACGTCGACCGCATCGCCGTCGCCGCCAGCCACCGCGGACGCAAGCTCGGCGGCCTGCTCTACGACGATCTGTTCGCGTTCGCCCGCGAACGCGGCTTCGCCCAGGTCGTCTGCGAGTTCTACATCGTGCCGTTCAACGAAGCCTCCAGCCGTTTCCATGCACGTTACGGTTTCGGCGAAGTCGGCACGCAATGGGTGGCCGGCAACAGCAAGCAAGTTTCGTTGCAGGTCGCGCCGGTGCCGGCGTAAAGGCGCGGCGCCGCTCATCCCGGCAGTGAATCCCCGACCGCAATTCCGACACCGAACGAATCCTGGAGAGTGCTCATGCGCATGGCCCTGTCGATATCGCTGCTACTCGCCTTCGCCGCACACGGCGCCATCGCCGGCGAAGCGCGCAAGCCCGAGTTCCTGCGCTCGCCCGATCCGGCCGCGGCCAAGCTGCCGTTCTCCGAAGCCGTGCGCAGCGGCGACCTGTTGTTCCTGTCGGGTCAGATCGGCACCGTGCCCGGCGGCGACAACGCGCTGGCCAAGGGCGGCATCGCCGCCGAAGCCGAACAGACCCTGCGCAACATCCGCCAGGTGCTCGAACGCCACGGCGCTTCGATGAGCGACGTCGTCAAATGCACGGTGTTCCTGGCCGACATCGCCGAGTGGCCGGCCTTCAACGAGGTCTATCGCAAGCATTTCAGCGCGCCGTTCCCGGCCCGCAGCGCCTTGGCCGCGTCGGGGCTCGCCCTGGGCGCGAAGGTGGAAGTCGAATGCATCGCCCAGGCGCCGCCGCGCGAGCGCCGCTGATCGGCAAGGCGCCGCCGCGCGAGCGCCGCTGACACGCCGGGCGCCGTGGGCGCAGGCCGCCGCCGCGCCCTGAAGCGGCGCGGTCGGGCCGGCAATCGACAGGGTTTTGCCGCGGGGCCTACACTCCCCGCCTTCCCACGACCGAGCGCCCGCGCATGCAGACCCGCGCCTTGCCCCTGACCGTCCTCGCCTGTGCGCTCGCCCTGAGCGCCTGCAAGCCGGTGGCCCCGGCCGCCGCGCCCGCGCCCGCTGTCCCGGCCGAGGCGAAGGCCGCTTCCGCCGCCGCGCCGGCCGCGTCCAGTGCCGACGACAACCTCAACGCGGTGCTGTGGATGCAGCGTTCGGTCGAATACCGCGCCGCGACCGAAACGGTCTACCGCGCAGCCGCCGATAAGCTCGACACCGCGCTCAAGCAGCCCAACTGGGATGCGCTGGTGCCCGACGAACGCGGCAACCCGGTCAAGGGCCTCAAGCCGGCCGTGGTCATGGACGTCGACGAAACCGTGCTCGACAACTCGCCCTACCAGGCGCGCCTGGTGCGCGACGGCAAGGAATACGACGAGGTCACCTGGGACGCCTGGGTCGCCGAGAAAAAGGCCAAGCCGCTGCCGGGCGTGGTCGATTTCGCCAAGGCCGCGCAGGCCAAGGGCATCACGATTCTGTATCTGTCCAACCGCGCCGTGCACTTGAAGGAGGCCACCTTGGCCAACCTGCGCAGCGCCGGTTTGCCGGTCGCCGACGATCAGGTCTTTCTCGGCCTGGGCACGGTGGTCGAAGGCTGCGAACAAAACGGCAGCGAGAAGAACTGCCGCCGCTTGTTGGCCGGGCGCCAGTACCGCGTGCTGATGCAGTTCGGCGATCAGCTCGGCGACTTCGTCCAGGTCGTCGCCAACACCCCGGAAGGCCGCGACGCTTTGCTGCAGCAGTACCACGACTGGTTCGGCGAACGTTGGTGGATGCTGCCGAACCCGAGCTACGGCTCGTGGGAAGCGATGACCTTCAACAACGACTTCAGCCAGCCGCGCGACACCCGCCGCCAGGCCAAGCGCGCCGCGCTCGATCTGGCGCCGTGACCGCAGTCTCAGGCGTACTGGCGAATATCGGTCGATAAAAATCAATAAGTTACATCGCAATACTTCAGGTGTTGCATTAACTTTGGCGCGGCGTTAGGCTGCGCCCATCCCGGTGCCAGCCGGGGCCATGCCACAACTCGTAATCTTCCGGCGCAAGCCGGTTTGAAGGAGGCCTCGCGCCTCCTTTTTCTTTTTTGGTTTGTGCACTCTGCGGCCACGCATTGCGTACGTGGCGATCGATCGGCAACGCGATCAGTACGTCACCGTCACCGTGATGGTGTCGCTGTAGCTGCCGATGCTCGGCGCTTGCGCGCCGACGCGGCCGTACACCGGCAGCGATTGCGCGGCGCCGGTACCGGTGCCGGTCAAGGTGTCGCTGCCGAGGGTGTTGCCCCAGCGCAGCGTGCGCGGGCTGTTGCGATACAGCTCGTAGACCACGAACTGGCCGGCGCCGTTGCGCATGCGTCGGGTCGCGCCGCTGGCGTAGAGGCCGTTGTTGAGGCCGATCTGCCAGGCAGTGCGGCCGCTGCAGACCAGGCCGATCGAGGTGGTCTGATCGAGGTTCGAGGTGATCGGCCCCGGCACGTTGCCGAAGGCCATGTTGGGCACGGGCTTGGGCGTCAGCGTGCAGCTGTCCGGCACCGAGCCGTTGACGGTGAAGGGGAATTGGCTGGAGGTGCCGAGATCCCCTCCAGCGGTGCATGAGGTCGGCATCGTTGCACCGCCGATTATTGATTCATCGTAGCGGAACTCGATTAGCGTGTCGGCCGCAGCAGTAAAGCGGTTGATGTAGGTGCCCGCGTTGAGCCCGGTTTGGGCCGGAATCCGACCATACAAGGTCGCGTTTAGGGTCTGATTTCCACCAAGTACCGGCACGGAGTAATTGAATTGAAGTAGCAAAGGATTGGGCACGGTGGCATTGCCGCGCGAGCCCCAGATAGCGCTGCGAGCGGCGTCGGTGTAGAGCTGCATGTTCATCGGGTCGTTGAACGTGTTGATCAGACGGCGCGGGTTGAGCGTGCTGCCGCCGTCGGTGCCGCTGCGGATGCTCACGCACATGTTGACCTTGGCGTTCCCGAGCACGGCCAAGCCGAACGTCGAGCAGGTAACGCTGAAAGATGCAGTGGCATCGATGACGCCGCCGGTCATCGGTGCGAAATTCAGATTGGTCATCGTTCCGGTGCAGGTGGTCGTGGCCGATACAGGGCGCGCGAACAGCGACAACATCAAGGCGAGGCACAACGCAGCGAGGTGCAGGCGATTCATGGCGATACCTGCGTCTGGCAGATCAAGGGGCCGATGCGCGGCACGCCGCCGCCGGCGGGATACTCGAAGCGCACGCTGCAGGGGCCGTCGGCGGTATCGACGCGCACCGTGTTGAGGTCTTGCAGGCTGTCGAGATAAGTCTCGCCGTCGTAGCCGACGACCGCGTTGGCGCCCGAGTCCAGGTGCACGCGGCTGCCGACCGGCAACGCTTCGCCGCGGGCGTCGTGCAGCACCAGCACCGCGGCGCGTACTTGTTCGATGGCGAAACGCACCAGCGTGCCGGAGCGGTCCTGCGGCGTGGCCTGCACTTCGACCCGGTCCAGGCGCAGGTCGGCCGGCAGTTCCATCGGGTCGATGGCGATGCGGTTGCGTTGCCAGGCATTGAGCGGCGTGACCAGCAGCATGCCGTCGCGGTCGGTGCGGCCGATCGGGCGGTTTTCGAGCAGCACCGGCACGTCGGCGCGGCCATCGGTCGAGACCACCGCGAACGCATCGCTGACGTTGCGCGCGGCGAAGACATGGCCGCCCATCCACACCAGCGAGCCGCTCGCGCTGGCATAGCCGTAGTCGATGTCGCCCTGGCGCGCGTAGCCGAGGCTGTAGCGTCCGTACCCGGTCAGCCAGCCGGCTTCGGCCAGGCCGCCTTCCTCGCCGTCGCCGCCACGCGCCTGCAGGCGCCAGCCGAAGCCGCCGTCGCCGGGCAGCGGCCGGCTCAGGTCGAGCACGGCCTGGTCGCGGCCGCGGTTGCGTTGCAGCGAAGCGCTGAGCTGCAGGCTGCGGTCGAAGTTCATCGAGAAGCCGAGATAGAGGTTGCGGTCCTCGGAGCGGTCCAGGTTCTGGTTGTACGACAGGCTCAGCGAGGCGCCGCTCTTGAAGTTGCGGCTCCAGGTCGCGCTGGCGTAGCGGGCCGGGGTTTCGTCGCGATAGATCAGGCGCACGTAGCTCAGGCCCAGGCTGCCCAGGCGGGTGTCGTTCCAGCTCGCCACCGCGCGTTCGCTGACCCGCGCCGGGGCTTGGCCATAGCGCGAGGCGACGTCGCGGTACTCGCCATGCGTGCGTTGGGTGTCGGCGGCGATGTTGAAGCGGCCGTTGCTCCAGTTGTAGGCGGCGGCGTACAGCCAGCCGGAGTCGCTGCGGTCCTGGCCGTGCGCGAGCGAAGCGCTGAACACGCCGGCGCCGCCGAGCAACCAGATCGCGCCGAGCCCGCCGTTGACCACGCTGTCGCCGCCTTCGGCATGCGCCTCGACGGTGAACGCGTCGCTGACGCCGTAGCGCAGGTCGGCGCTGGCCAGCGGTTCGCTGCCGTAGGAGAACGAACGCAATGCGTAGTCCTCGCGCGCCAGGCCCAGGCTCAGCGACCAATCCGACAGGCCCTTGGCGAGCAGTTGCTGCGCGGCATAGAACGGAAAGTCGAGTTGACGGGTGCGGCCGAAGGCGTCGGTCACGACCAACTGCGCGTTGCCGGCGCCGGTGATGCCGGGGATGGTCGCGAGCTGGAACGGCCCCGGCGGCAGTTCGCCGCTGTATTGGCGGATGCCGTTGACGTACAGGTCCACCGCCGACGGCACCGCGACTTCGCCGACGAAGGTCGGCAGCGGGGTGGTGATGCGGTACGGCTGCAGGCCGAAGTCGCGGCCGATGCGCACGCCGCCCAGGCGCAGCGGCCGGGTCCAGTCGAGCTGGCCGCTGATCACGTCGCCGAGGCTGACGCTGATCATCGAGGCCGGCGAGGACCAGCGCCAGCTGCTGTCCAGGCGCACCGAATCGGTCCGCCGCGGTTCGTCCTCGTTGCGTTGGCTGCGGGTGACCGCGGTCTGGCTGAAGACACCGCGGCCGGCCCCGAACAGGCGCAGTTCGGCGAAGGCGCTGGTGCTGTCGCTGTGGTCGTCGCGGCTGCTGTAAAGATCGTAGTTGAACAACAGGCCGGGCGAGGCGCTGGCAGTGGGGATGTCGGTGCCCGGTGCGTTGAGGCGCGTGGTCGCCAACGACAGCAGCGACAGCGGCGCATCGATCGCCACGCGTTGCAGCGAAGCGTCGTAGCGCACGCTGACGCCGTCCAGGCTGTCGGGCGCGAGCGATTCGGCCTCGCCGCGGCCGTCGAGGACGAAGCCGATCTGGCGCAGGGTGGCGACGCTGGCGAACAAACGGCCCTCGCGCAACTCGAACGGTTGCGGCGTGCCGTAGGCGGTGTGGTTGAGGCTGACTTCGAGATAGAGCTGCAGCGGTGCGCTGGCGGCATTGCTCTCGCCGGCGCGGGCCAGGATCAACGGCGGCAGCTCCGCCGCATGGCTCGCAGGCGATGCCAGGAGCAGGCCGGCGGACATGGCTTCAGCGAGCCGGCGAGTCCAGCGCCAGCGTCCGCTCGGTCGATTCGCCATTGATCCTCGCTTTGAACGTGCCCGGACCGCGCAGCAACTCGGTCGGTGCCGCCAACGGCCAACGCATACGCTGGCCGGCCAGGGCATAACCGAACAGGCCCGACCCGATCGCATGACGGCCTCCCTGCGCATCGACGAATACCAGATCGGCCAGCTGCGCATGCTGGCCGCCGCGGTTGTGCACGCTCAAGCGCGCTTGCTCGCCTTCGAAGCTCAGTTGCGCGCGCAGCTCGGGTGCGAGGGCCGCGTCCCCCGCCGGAGCGAGGAACACCGGGACCGAATAGCGCAGTACGAATTGCAGGCCGGCCGGGCGGTCCTGATCGCCCGGCGGCAGTTCGTCGACGATCAGCCGGTAGCTTTCTTCGGCGGTGGGCGGCGCACCGAGCCGGATCACCCGCACCAACTGCCGCGCCCCCGGCGCCAGTTCCAGCATCGGCGGGCTGATCGCCAACGCGCGCGTCGCTTCGAACCGTTCCTCGTCGTTTTCCTGGATCCAGCGATACACGCGGACCTGGGCCTGCAGCGGCTTGCTGCCGGTGTTGCTGAGCCACAGGCCGTCGGCGCTCTGCTTGGCCTGCAGAGTCAGCGAGGTGGGCGTGACCTGGAGCCCGGCCGCAACCGCCGGTGCCATCGCGAGCACGCCCCATACGGCCGCGACGGCGAGAGCGGCACGGACGGCATGCAGGAGCCGGCGGCCGCTCATCTCTCCCTGTCCGGTCAGTAGGTCACCGTGGCGGTTACCACGTCATTGTAAGTAGCAGCGGGAAAGTTGGCGCTCGGCGCCCTGCCGTAGACCGGCAGGTTCTGGGCCGCACCCGTGCCGCTGCCTGCAAGGACGTTGCCGCCGCCACCGGTGGTGCTGCCCCAGACGTCGCCGGCGCCGCGCGCGGCGGCGCGATAGAGCTGATAGGGCACTTCGTTGGTGCCGTCGCTCATCGCGCGGCTGTTGACGTCGGCGCCGTTCTGGCCGTTGTCGAGCGCGATCGTATAGGCCGTGCCCGGCGTGCAGTTCACGGTCAGCTGGCCCTGCTGGTCGACGTTGGTCGCGGTCGAGGCGACCGTGCCGAAATTGACGTCGGTGGCGGCGACGGTGTGGATGTCGCAGGTGCTGGTGATGGTGATGGTGACGTCGAACTGGGTGGTGTCATCGGCGGCGTAGGCCGGCGCGATGCCGGCTACGAGGATGGCTGCGAGCAGACGGGTCGGGGAAAGACGCATGGATCGATGCTCCTGCGCTGATCGCGCTCTGACGGTCCGGCGTTTTTGCCGGATCTGCCTGTTAAGAACGCATAAAACATGCCATTCAGGGCACAGTAGTCGGACATAAACGGACACAGAGTGATCGCAGTCACGAATATGTGCTAAGGCCCATTCAGATCTATTTTTGTGATGTAAATCACGGTTTTATCGTCACGCCGAAAATGAGCGCTAGTCGACGTAATGCGTCAACTAGTGTGCTTTCTTGGTGGTGCCCGGGTGAACGGCTTGTGTCGGCCGGAGTGCGCCGCCAAGATGCCCGTCCGCGACTGGGGAGCCGCACCCGATGTCCATCGTCCGACGCGCCTGCACCGCGCTGTTGTCGACCGTTGCCCTGTTGGCGGCGGCCGGCTGCGAGCGCGAAGCGCCGCCCGCCGATCCGGTGCCGACCCTGCCGGCACAGGCCGTGACCCAGTTGGTCGCGGATCTGCGCCGCAACGACCTGGCCGCCTACGCCCGCCATGCCGTGCCGCCGCAATTGCATGCCCGCCTAGAGACGGCCTGGCGCGAAGGCCGCACGGTCTGGCCGCTGACCGAGCTGCCGCTGGACGACCGTTTCCCGAGCTTCATCGCCGCGCTGGCCGCGCAGGACGCCGAGCGCACCCTGGTCGCGACCTATCGTCGCCAGTTCGCCGGCGCCGACAAAGAATTGCATTCGGCGGCCAAGACCATGGGCCTGTTCGCGATTCAGTACGTGCGCAGCGAGACCGGCTACAGCGACACCGAGCGCGACCACCATGCCCAGTTGATCGCGGCGATGAGCGCTTGGGCGCAGGGCGCGCCGCTGGGCGATTCGGCGCGGGCGCGGGTGGCGATTCCGCAGTTGGTATCGGCCGCGCGCGCGACCGGATTGGCGGCGCCGGACGCCTTCGCCCGCACCGGCATGGACCGCAGCCTGCGTCGGCTCGGGCCCTTCGTCGAGCGGCTCAAGCAGGTCGTGAACGGCTACGGCCTCGACCTCGACGCTGCTCTCGCCAGCGTGCAGACCAGCCTGGCCGAGCAGACCGGCGACACCGCGCGGGTGCGGGTGCGTTACGAACTCGCCGGCGAAGCGGTCGATGCCTACGTGCTGGTCGAGCGCCGCGACGGCCGCTGGTACCTCAGCGACGTGCTGCGTCACGCCGAGACCGAAGCGCAGGCACCGCCGAAGCCGACGCGGGTGGAGCCGCCGGCGGCGGCCGAAGGCAAGCCGCTACAGGCGAATGCCCCGGCCGAAGGCAAGCCGTCGCAGGCGAATGCTCCGGCCAAGGGCAAGCCGCAGCAGGCGACCGCCCCCGCCAACAGCAAACAGGCGCCAGCGACCGCTCCGGCCGCACCCGCGCCGCCGCGCTGAGCCTGGCTCCGCCTGGGTTTCGCGGCGGCCGGCGCAACTGCAAGGGCCGGTTCGAACGGCCCGGTTCAGGCGGCCCGATAGGTCAGGCGCGCGCCGAAGCCGAATAGGCATAATGATCGGGATGCCGAAACAAACGCCCCTGCCTTTCCCCGACGCCGCTTCGGCCGACTCCGCACGCACGCCGGTCGACGCCTCGGACCCGGCCGCTGCCGCCGATCCTTCCGCCGAACACGCGCCTGCTGGGCCGGTCGATGCCGAAGCGGCCGCCGCGTCCGACGAGCGCGCGAGTGCGATCGCCGACGACCTCGCCGAACCTGCGTTCGAGCCCGAGGTCGAGTCCACCGTCGAACCTGCCGTCGAAGCCGAATCCATGAGCGAGCGCGTCGCCGAAGCCGCCGACGAGATCCGGTCCGAGCCTGCGCTCGCCGCTTCGCCTGCGCCCGCCGAGCCCGAGCCCGATCAGCCCGAACTGCCGATCGCCGCGCCGCCTGCGGCTGCGGGCGAGTCGCGTCCGGGCGCGCCGCCGGCGCACCGCCCGTGGTGGGCGCGCCTGCTCGGCAAGATCATGGCGCCGTGGGTGTCGCTGACCATCGAGCCGAAGGCGCCGTCCGAACATATCGCCGAGGAGTGGCACGGCCGCCCGGTCTGCTACGTGCTCGAAGACTACGGTCTGTCGAATGCGTTGATCCTCGAACGCGCCTGCCGCGAGAGCGGCCTGCCGTCGCCGCTGCAGCCGTTGCCGGGCGACCCGCTCGGCCGTAAGCGCGCCTATGTCGCGCTGTCGCGGCGCCACGCCGGCACCTTGGCGCCGTCCGGTCCGCCCTCGGCCAAGACTCACTCCGGTTCGCTCGCGCGTCTGCTCGACGCGCATCGCAACGACCCCGCGCTCGATGTGCAGTTGGTGCCGGTATCGATCTTCGTCGGCCGCGCGCCGGACCGCAGCAGCGGCTGGTTCTCGGTGTTGTTCTCGGAAAACTGGACCCTGGTCGGCCGCTTCCGCCGCCTGCTCGCGATCGCCCTCAATGGCCGCCACACCACGGTGCGGTTCTCGCCGCCGGTGTCGCTGCGCGGCATCGTCGACGAAGGTCTGCCGTCCGAACGCACCGTGCGCAAACTCTCGCGCGTGCTGCGCACACACTTCCGCCGCATCCGCGCGGCGGTGATCGGCCCCGATCTGTCGACCCGGCGCATGCTGATCGACCGCGTGCTCGCTTCCGAACCGGTCAAGGACGCGATCGCCGACCAGGCCCGTCGCGACAGCAGCAACAGCACCGAAGCGTGGAAGAAAGCCCACGCCATGGCTTACGAGATCGCCGCCGACTATTCGCATCCGGTGGTGCGCTCGCTGAGCTTCATCCTGACCCCGGTGTGGAACCGCATCTACCGCGGTGTGCTGGTGCATCACCTCGACCAGCTCAAGCAGGACGCGCCCGGCCACGAAGTCGTCTACGTGCCTTGCCATCGCAGCCACATGGACTACCTGTTGTTGAGCTATCTGCTCTACACCAAGGGCATCGTGCCGCCGCACATCGTCGCCGGCATCAACCTCAACCTGCCGGTGGTCGGCTCCATCCTTCGCAAGGGCGGCGCCTTCTTCATCCGGCGCAGCATCCGCGGCAGCGCGCTGTATTCGGCCATCCTCAGCGAATACGTCGCCCAGCTGGTCTCGGGCGGCTACTCGATCGAGTACTTCATCGAAGGCGGGCGCTCGCGCACCGGCCGTCTGCTGCCGCCGAAGGGCGGCATGATCGTGATGACCGTGCGCGGTTTCCTGCGCCAACCGACCCGGCCGGTGCTGTTCCAGCCGATCTACGTCGGCTACGAAAAGCTCATGGAGGGCAACAGCTACCTCGACGAGCTGTCCGGCAAGCCGAAGGAAAAAGAATCGATCTGGCAGTTGCTGTGGGGCATTCCCAAGGTGCTGCGCTCCAACTACGGCCAGGTGGTGGTGAACTTCGGCGAGCCGATCCGGCTCAACGACATGCTCGCCCAGCACGCCCCGGAGTGGGACGGCCGCCCGCTCGACGAGGAAGACAAGCCGAGCTGGCTGTCGGCGACGGTCGATGCGGTCGCCGAACAGATCCAGGTCAACGTCAACCGCGCCGCCGACGTCAACCCGATCAACCTGCTCGCCCTGGCCCTGCTGTCGACGCCGAAACATGCGATGGGCGAGGCCGACCTGCTCGCGCAGATCGCCCTGTCCAAGACCTTGCTGGCCGAGCTGCCGTATTCCGACCGCGTCACCGTCACCCCGCACACGCCGCAGGAAATCGTCGCCCACGGCGAAGAGATCAACGTGCTCGAACGCATCGCCCATCCGCTCGGCGACGTGCTCGGCGTCGACGGCGACGACAAGGCGGTGCTGCTGAGCTATTTCCGCAACAACGTCCTGCACCTGTTCACCGCGGCCTCGTGGATCGCCTGCTGCTTCCAGCACAACCGCCGCATGAGCCTGGCCGGCGTGTTGCGCCTGGGCCGCAGCGTGTACCCCTTCCTACAGGCCGAGCTGTTCCTGCCGTGGAGCGAGGACGAATTCGCCGAGCGCCTGGTGCGCACGGTCGACGTGTTCGTCCGCTCCGGCTTGCTGGAACGCGTCAGCGAAGACGACGGCGGTATCCTCGCCCGCAACGCCGGCCAGACCGACGAAGTGTTCCGCCTGCGCGCGATCGGCCATTCCTTGCAGCAGGCCTTCGAGCGTTACTACATCGCCATTTCGGTGCTGGTGAAGAACGGCCCCGGCACCATGTCGGCCGGCGAACTCGAAAGCCTGTGCCAGCTCGCCGCCCAGCGCCTGTCGCTGCTGTACGCGCCGGCCGCGCCGGAGTTCTTCGACAAGACCTTGTTCCGCGGCTTCATCCAGAAACTGCGCGAGCTGCGCCTGGTCTGGCCCGACAGCGAAGGCAAGCTCGCCTTCGACCAGCGCCTGGATGCCTGGGCGAAGGACGCCAAGGTCATTCTGGGCCGCGAGTTGCGGCATACGATCGAGAAGATCAGCCCGGAGATGGCGGCGAAGCCGGAGCCCAAGACTTCGGCGGACGCCTGAGTCCGCCACTGGTTCTCTTGCATGTCCCTTTGGATTCCGCTCCCCCTGTAGGAGCGGCGTGAGCCGCGACGCGGTTGCTGTTGCCGTTGCCGTTGCCGTGATGAGCTTGGCGCAGTACCGGACTCGCGAGAACACCTGGAGACCCGGAGGGCGGCGCACAGGACGTGCGCCGTTTTCCGATAAGACAAGGATGTCTTATCGGAAAATCCCCGCGCGCGCTGCGAACTCGCAGGGGAGCTTCGTCAAGGAA
>NZ_JBQEOE010000002.1:0-18311 GCF_052045105.1 Lysobacter sp. 22409
CGGCGCGAGCCGCGACAGACGAACGGCACCTCGCGACGAAAACCGAGGCATCGACCGGCGTTGACGGACCGCTTCCGCGGCCCCCGCCTCACTCCCCTCGCCCGGCCCCATCGTGCGGCAGGGTGAAATAGAAAGTCGCGCCCTCGCCTTCGCGGCCTTCGGCGCGGATCGTGCCGCCGTGGCGCTCGACGATGCGCTTGACCGAGGCCAGGCCGATGCCGTGGCCGGCGAAATCCTCGACGCTGTGCAGGCGCTGGAACGGCCGGAACAGCTTGTCGACGTAGGCCTGCGGAAAACCGGTGCCGTTGTCGCGCAGGTAGAACTCGCGCACGCCGCTCGCCGTCTCCTGGGTGCCGAACTCGATCCGCGCCGGGTCGCGGTCGCGGGTGAATTTCCAGGCGTTGCCGAGCAGGTTGCCGAGCAGATTGCGCAGCAAGGACGCATCGCCGATCACCTGCATACCGGGTTCGATCGACACCTCGACCTTGCGCTGCGCGTCGCCCATGCGCAGCTCTTCGATCAACTCGTTGGCGATACGGCTCAGGTCGACCGATTCGTGCTTGAGTTCGCTGCGCGCCAGGCGCGACATCTTCAGCAGCGCGTCGATCAGGTCGCCCATGCGCGCGGCGGCCTTGCGCACCCGCGCCAGGTAGTCGTTGCCGGCGGCGTCGAAACGGTCGGCGTATTTCTCGCCGAGGATGCGGCTGAAACCGTCGATCGCGCGCAAGGGCGCGCGCAGGTCGTGCGAGACGCTGTAGGCGAAAGCTTCCAACTCCTGGTTGGCCTGGCTGAGCTCGCGCGTGCGCAAGGCCACGCGCGCCTCCAGGGTGCGGTTGAGCGCGTGCACGCGCGCTTCCGCGCGCATGCGCTCGGTGACGTCCTCGACCTGGACCAGGCCGCTGATGTCCTGGCCGACGTTGCCCGGCACCGGCGAATACGTCAGCTGCACTTGGCGCGCGACACCGTGCTGGCGCCGCAGGCGGCGCGTGGCCCGGTGCACG
Source organism: Lysobacter sp. 22409 (assembly GCF_052045105.1). Classification (NCBI taxonomy): domain Bacteria; kingdom Pseudomonadati; phylum Pseudomonadota; class Gammaproteobacteria; order Lysobacterales; family Lysobacteraceae; genus Lysobacter; species Lysobacter sp. 22409. The sequence continues at coordinate 1,002 of NZ_JBQEOE010000002.1, forward strand.
CCGTCTTCTTCGGTGTGGCTGGCGCCGCTCGGCGTGTCGGCGTCCTCGTCTTCGAGCAGGCTGTCGAAACGCTGGCCCAGCAACTGCGCCGGCCCCAGGCCGACGATGGTGGCCAGAGCCGGGTTGGAATCGACGATGCGCCCCTCGCTGTCGAGCAAGGCCTTGCCGATCGCCGAGTACTGCATCGCGCTGCGGAAGCGGGTTTCGCTGCGGCGGAAGTCTTCGGTCATGCGCAGCGCGATGTGGCGCGCGCGCGACTCGGTGCGCGCCAGCATCAAGGCGATGCTGTACAGCAGCAGCGCCGAGAACAGGCCCAGGGCGAACATGTTGCGCAGGCCTTCCAGGCGCGGCACCGCTTCTTCCACCGGCGGCGATTCGTATTCGATGCGCCAGGTGCGGCCATAGATGTCGAATGCGGCGCGGTGCACGAAAGCCGCGGTGGTATCGGTCTTCAGGTTCGGGCTGGCGTACAACAGCTCGTCGCGCCCACCGGTTTCATCGAAGATGCGGAAACGCATGTCGGCATGGGTGTCGCCCAGCGCCACCTCGACGAAACGCCCCATGCGGAACGGCACGTACACCCAGCCCTGCATTTCCGCGCGACGCAGTTCCAGGGTCTGCGGGCGCCCGCCGCCGAGGTAGACCGGCAAGGCCAGCAGCATGCCGGTGTTCTGCTTGTCGCCGTCCTGGATCAACTGGATTTTGCCCGACAGCCAGGCCTGGCCCGAGTCCAGCGCCGCTTCCAGGGCGGTGTGACGCACCTGTTCGGCGTACATGTCGTAACCGATCGCGGCGACGTTCGCCGGCGTCTTCGGCTCCAGGTACAAAATCGGCCCGTACACGTCGCGCCGGCCCTGCGGCCGTATCGACAGCAAGCCGTAGCCGGCGTCGCGCCATTCGTTCTGCAGCTGCACCAGCAACCGCTGCGGCACGTAGCCGCTGAAGCCCAGGCCCAGCGTCGCCGGAAACCGGCGCTGCATGTTCATGCCTTCGACATAGGCCTTCCACTGCGCCGCCGTCGGCCGTTGCACCGAGGCGAACAGCGACACGCCGCCGCGCGCGACCAGTTCGTAATTGACCAGGCGTTGCTGGATCAGCTCGGTGACCTGCACGGTCTGGCTGATGAATTCCGCCTGCGCCGAGCGCAGCTCGCGGTCGCGCGCGATCCGCCACGCGGTGAACACCAGGATCAGCGCGCCGATCAGCACCGCGAGCGCGAGCAGATAACCGCGTCGCGGCATCAGGCCGGAAAGTTCGGAATCGACCCCGTCGTTCGGGGGGCTGGCGTGGGCGGCCGGATCGGTCGTCGTCATCGCCGCAAGCATACCCGCCGGATTGTGGTGACGGCATCACGGCCCCGGCCGCCGATCAACGGTCGCCGGGCGGCTTGCCCTCCTCGTGCCAGACCCCTTCCAGCAACAGGCAATTGATGCACTCCAGGTGCTCGGCCGCGACCTGGCGACACAGTTGCGGCCAGTGCCGCTGCTGCCGTATCGAGACGCCGGCCTCGTGCTGGCGGATCAGGAAACCCTCGATCTCGTCGGCCAGTTGCAGCAGCGCGCGCCCGTTGCGGTCGGCGCGCCAGGCCAGGCGCTCGTGCGGCGACCGGCGCCGCCGCCGTCGCCACCACCACCCGGCCAGCCCCACCGCTGCGAGCAACAGGCACAGCCCGAAGACCAGCGCCGCCGGCTGCAGCAACAGCGCGCCCAGGCCCTGCCCCGCACCCAGCTCCGCCCCCAGCCCTGATCCCAGCCGGGCCATCAGCCGTCCCCCTTCGGCAAGGCCATCAGCTCGACCGCCTCGATCCGGAACTCGCAGGCCTGCGCCATCAGCAAGGCCCGCGCCCGGGTCGAGACATAGCCGCGCACCCGCATGCGCCGCAGCATGGCCGCCGACACCCCGGCCGCCGACGCCGCCTCGCGGGCGGTGGCGAAACAGGCGATATAGCGTTCGATGGGATTGGGCGACCCGCCCCGCTCGAGCCTGCGCGCGCCCCTGGAACGGGGCGCCGCCACCGCGTTCGCAGCGTTGCCGGCACTCCGCCGGGTCTTCTTTTTAGCTCTGCCTTCCATAGCGTGACCTCTGAGTGGCATCCATGCCCAGCCAACTTACCACCGCAAATTGCTCTTTTCAACGACCAAAAAGAGTGATCAATTTCGGGAAGCGTACGCAACAATGAGTTGCGCTATCCTCGCCCGGCCGACAGCCAGGGTGGGCGGCGCCACGTTTCAGCCCTGCAGGATGCTCCGGCGAGACCTCATGACCAACGCGCCTCACCAAGAATTCGCCAATCGGCTGCACCAGGCCCTCGATTTTTCCGGATTCGCCAAAGGCCGGGCCCGCACAGGCGCGCTATCCGCTTACTACGACGTCAGCCGCGAAACCGCCCGCAAGTGGCTGGTCGGCCTGGCCCTGCCCGAGCTCGAACGCATGCTGCAGATCGCCGTGCAGCAGCACGTCAGCTTCGAATGGCTGGCGACCGGGCGCGGCACCATCGAAGGCAAATCGTTGTCGGTGCGCGAAAACGCCGCCAAATACAGCGATCCCGACGAACTGCGCCTGATGGGCCTGATGCGCAAGTTGTCGCGCAAGAAACGCCGCGCCCTGATCGAACTGCTCGACGGCAACTGAGCCGGACCAGGCTGCGCACGCGGCCATTCGCGCCTCCACACTCGATCGCATCGCGATGGCCGGCGCCTGCCTGTCGTTCGGCGGGTGCGCGCCCGCATTCGAGCCCCGCGCCTGAATCGCCGGTGCGTCATCGCACGGTAACGCTTGAGAACCCGGCGCCAGCCCCTATACTGAACACGTCAGCGATGGTTGCTGTCCCCGGGGGTGCACTGGCTTCGACGGGGGTCGCGAAATCACTTGGCGCATGCCGAGGGGGTAGCTTTCCTCGTAAATCCAGCTGCAAACTTTTAGTTGCCAACGACGACAACTACGCTCTCGCCGCTTAAGGCGTAAGCCCCGAAATTGCTTGTGTCCGTGCTCGCAATGTAGGGTCATTATCACGGAATCGCCGGGAGTGGTTGCCTGTCAGCACCCGGTCAACTCAAAACAGGCTGGCTCCTGGATGCGCTTTGCGCGCCGTGCTGTTCGGGGGCGAGATCTAACGGAGCGCTAAGCATGTAGTGCCGGGGATGGAGTGCCTTCGGACGGCGGTTCGATTCCGCCCACCTCCACCAATACCGATCTACGGATCACAAATGAAGCTGGAAACCTCAGGGTTTCCGGCTTTTTTTGTATCTATGGCCGCGAACACCGCAAGCGCTCGCGCAGGCATGGCCACACATGCCGCCAAGCCAACGAGTGAATCGCACCTCACTCCTCACTACTCGTTTCTAGCTACTCACTTCCCGCACCCCGCCAACCGCCCTTCGGCATAAGCGATGGCGCGCCGGGCCTGGTCGTAGGCCGTGTCGGCGGCGCGCGGCAGCATGTGCTCGCGGCGCATCGGGTCGGCGCCGTGGCCGTAGGCGTATTCGGCGCGCTCCAACTCGGCCAGGTGCTTGCGCGCGGGCGCCAACCAGCCTTCCACGGTTTGCCGTTCGCAACCCGTGGGCAGCTTGAGCAACAGTTCGATGGCTTCGCGGATACGCCGGCTGGCTTCGCCTTCGAGTCCGGGCACCGCTTCGTACGCGACGGCCGCTGCTTTGTAGGCATCGCCGGTCGCTTCGCTGCCGAGGTCGGAAGGTCGTTCGTGCAATTCCGGACGGAACCGCACCGACGGCGGCGGGCGCGCCTTCGCCGACTGGATGTCCTTGCCGAAGATCGCTTCGGCGACACGATTGACCGAAACTTGGCCGTCTTCGCGTGCGGCCTTTTTGCCCGCATCGCCGAACCAGTCGTGCAGCGGCGGGGGCTGATCCCCCAGCGGATTACGGCGCTCCAGCAGCTTCTTGGCGTAGTACTGACTGCGTTCGCTGGGGTCTCCAGGTGCGCGCGGTTTCGGGGCCAGCGCCGGGTCGGCCGGCGCATTGCGAGGGCGCATGCTGAAACGGTCCGGCAGCAGCCAGCGGTTCGGCGGTGCGGCCGCGACAGCCGGGTTCGACTCAGGCGGTGGCACTACGACGGCGGCCGACGGCGGCGCAGACCGCGTCATATCTTCCGGAGCGCGCGCCGGCTCGGTCCGCGGGTTTGGGGGCTTGCCGGTCGACGGAGCCGTGTCCGGAGGGCGGGCGACCGGCGCTGAGGCGGCCGGCACGGGATCGATACGCACGATGCGATCGATCAACACCACGTCCATCGCCGACGCCGTCGACGGCAATGCGACCGGGCGGAACAGCAGCGCGCCGATCGACAAGGTCGTCGCCACCGCGATCGACGATGCGGCGATACGGACGCTGCGTTCCTGGGTGAAATCGGTCGTGCTCATCCAACCTCGATCTGATGCCATCGCGGCGGCCGTTACGGCCGAACAACGCGCAGCCGAAAGGATTGCCCGAGCTGCCCGGCAGCCGGCAATAAAGAATTCATGGGGGTACAGACAGCTCGGCGAAGAGCGGTGGCGTCTCGTCGCTTTCGATCTCGACACGATCGTCGTGCGCCACAGCCGCCGCGTCCGTTGTCTGGGCGGGAAGGCTTGCGGCGCGATCGACCCGGATACTTCGCAGCGTTTTGAGCGCTGCATCACGAAGCTCGACCGCGAGCCGAACGATACAGAGAACACCGCCCCGGAGAGAATAAAAAAAGCGTTCGCTCGAACGCCGGAAGCGAATCCATGCATCGGGCGTTCACGCTTCTCGAACGACCCGGCGCAAGCGACGGCCCGGACGCCGGCAACGCCGTCGCCCAGCGGCTGGTTGCCGCCCCCTTCCCGGGCGTACGCGTGAGTGACGACTGGCACAGGTATCGCCCTACCCGCTTAGTACTGGCGGACTTAAAGGTCGCCGATGTCGATCGCGGGCGCGATCACGCGCAGGTACCGCGGGCCGGCACCTGCCGCGCTACGGCTGCGGCTGCGGCGACCACTCCCCGTCGTGTCGTGTGGAAAGCTCAGGGCGAGGCGCTTCGAGCGGCCTCGCCCGCAGGCACGAGCCAGTCGACATCGATGCCGCGCATACCGGTGCGGGCGACCAAGGCCTCGCGCTCGGCCGCGTCGCAATCGTTGTGGAAAGCACCCGGCTCCAAGATCCGGTGCACTTGCATCTCGACGATGACGTCGCCCAGTTGCCTGGCGCGCTGGTGCAACTTACCCGCCATCGCGACCGCCGTGGCCCGGTCGCCACGCTGGCGCGCATCGGCAACGGCCAGCAGATCCAATCGAGCGCTCAGGAACCAGGCATCGGCGGGAATCAGCTTGCGCACGTTGGCGGCGTGGATCCGGCTGCGCACCCAATCGCCTCGGGCCGCCGCGTTCTCCGCCAGCCCGGTAATGGCCTGGGCGACGAACAAGGTGTAGCCGCTGCGCTGCAGCGGCGGCAGCAACTGCGAATAGATGCGTTCTGATTTCTCCGTCTGGCCCAACACAGTCGCCAACCGGGCGACCTCCAAGCCTTGGTTCCAACTGTCCGGCGCGGCAGTCGGCATGGATGCTTCGGCCTGCTCCAGCAAACCGGTGGCCTGGACGGAATCGCCCCCCAGCAACGCCACTTGGCTCCGGCCCAGCAAGACCAGGCTGCGCAGGGTTTGCCGGTCGCCTTGCGCGCAACGGTCGAGCTCCTTGCGCACTTCGGCCAACCTGCCCAGGGCGAGCCAATAATCCGCGCGTGCGCAGCCCAACTGCGCATGCGCCTCCGATCCCTCCTGCCCCGTAGACAAGGCCGGCAACAGACGCTCGGTCTCGCGCGAGATTTCCAAAGCCTCCGCCGCGTGCCCGCGCATCAAGGCCAGTCCCCCGGCGAGTTGGTTCGACAGCAGGCGCAACTTGCCCTGCAGTTGCAGTTCGCGCAGACGTGCGCTGCGAACGGCGGCGCTGTCGAGCCTGAGCGTCAACAGGTCGTCGTACAACAAGCGCACGTCCAGCAGTGCCATCGAGACCCAGTCTCCGGACGCGTTGGCGATGGCCGCCGCCTGCATCAACCGCGCGCGATAGCTGTCGGCATCGCCCGCCTTCAGGTATTGATCCGCGCTGGCGACCAGGACGTCGACCTCCAGGCGGTGATAGCCGCCTGCGTTGGCGCGCGCCAGCAATACGTCCAGGGCCGGATCCGCATCGCCCGTCAACGGCCCGGCGATGCGCGCCAATACCCGCGCGCGCAATGCGCCGGTCGAGTTTCCACCCTGTTCGTAGAGCTGGGCCGACTGTTCGTAGGCAGCCGGGACCGGGCGCTCGGGGAACTGATTGCTGTCGGCCAGGGCCCTCAACAACAGGGCATCGGCTGTTTCCAAAATCCATCCCGGACCGGCCTGGCGGGCCAAGCGCTCGGCGGCGCTCGCCTGCGCACGTATCCGGGCGGGATCGCCGAGTTTGCCGTAGGCCTCGGCGCGCAACAGATGCTGGGCGACTCTCACCGCGATCGCATGCCGATCGCCGGCGCCGTCGGCCAGTCGCGCCAGGGCCTCCTGCGGCTTGCCGGCCTCGATCGACAGGCGGGCATATTCCAATCGATACGCGACTTTGTCGGGATGGCGGTCGGCCAGGGTGGCGAACGCCTTCAGTGCGTCCTGGCTGCGGCGGGGATCGAGCCCGAGGGCTTGCGCATGCAGCAACGCACCCACCTCGGCCGGTGCGGCATGCAGCAGTTCGACCGCGAGCTCCATCTGCGCCGCGGACGCGGCGCTTTGCGAGAGCCGCGCCTGCGCTTGCGCCAGTTGCAGGCGCATCAGGCCGAAGCGCGGCGCCGCCTCGACCACTTCGTTGCCGATCGAGACCGCGGACATCCAATCGCGGCGATCGAGCGCCAACGCTGCCTGCTCGTAACGCCGGGCGGCTTTCGCGCTCAACTCCAACGCCGGCCACGGCGCTTCGCGAGCAGGCAGCAAACGGGCCAGGACCTGGCGGGACGCAGAATCGACCAGGGCCGGCATGTCGGAAGGATCGCCTTTGAACTCGAGACGCTCCTCCTTCCCGCCTTCCTCGTGGAAACGCACGTACAGCGTCATTCGCTTCGGATCGCCGGGCGATTGCACCGACGATAAAAATACGACCTTGGCGACCGACGGCCCTTGCCCGGCGGCCAGATCGCTTTCGCTGAGCAGATCGACCTCGGGCAGGCTGCCCAGCTTCCAGCTCAACCACTCTTCGAGCAGCTTGGCCGGCCATCGCGAGGCGGTCTGTTGGTCCTCGATCGTCACCAGCGCCACCGCCAGTTTCGGCTCGCTCGCCCCGAACCCGCTCCAACGCTGGGCGAACAAGAGCATCGCCGCTGCGACCGCGAGCAGGCCGAGCACCGCCAACGCCCACACCCGCTTGCCGCCTCGCCGGCCCCGCACCGCCGCCGGAACCGCAACCGGAACCGCAGCCGGTATAGGCAGCGGCCCGGAGTCGACGGCGGTCGACAGCGACACGGCATCGAACACCTGCCCCGCCACCGAACCCTTCGCGGCGGAAGGCTCGGCAAGCGCCACCTGCCGCGACTCGGCAAATGCAGCGTGCTCGGCGGCTCCGGCGAACGCTTTCGAATCCCCGGGCGCACTGGGTGCGCCATCCGCCTGCGCAGCCGGCGGCAGCTGCTTGAACCATTGCAAGGGCCCCGGCGGCTCGAACACGTAGCCGCTCTTGGCCACGGTGCGGATCCAACTCTTGCGCTCCTCGCCCAGGGCCTTGCGCAGCAGCCAGACGTTCTGCGACAGGTTGGTGTCTTCGACGATCGTGCCGGCCCACAAGCGGTCGAACAACTCGGTGCGGGTATGCAGCCGGTTGGGTTCGCTCAGCAGCAACAGCCACAGATCGAAGACCCGCTGCGGCAGTTCCACGCTTTGCCCGGAATGCACCAGGCGGCGAAAGCGCAGATCGATGGTCAGGTCGGCCAGTTGCAGATACCAGGCATCCGCGGGCCACGGCGTGCTCATCGTGTTCTCACCTTGGGGTCGCGGTCATGCGGCACTAGGTTGCCAGGATCCATCGTCGGGAAGTTTGGATGCAGGCACAGACTCGCTACCGCGAAGTCCCTCGGCCGACAGGTCGCGAGAGGTTCAGCCAATCGACGTTGCTGCCGCGCATGCCGGTGCGGGCGACCAAGGCCTCGCGCTCGGCCGCGTTGCAATCGTCATCGAGAACGCCCGGTTCGAACATGCTGTGCACTTGCATCTCCAGGACCGCATCGCCGAGCCGATGCACGCGCGCGTGCAACGCGCTCGCCTTGGCGATGGCCGTCGGCCGGTCGCCGTGCTCTAGCGCATCGGCAATGGCGAGCAGTTCCAAGCGTTTGATCAGGAACCACACATCCGCGGGAATCGTCCGGCGAACCTCGGCCGCAAGGGCGCGGCTGCGCGCCCAGTCGCCCATGGCCGCGGCACTTTCGGCCTGCCCGGTCATGGTTTGGGCGACATAAGCGGTGTAACCGGTCGGCTGCAACTGCGGCAGCAACTGCGCATGGATACGCTCGGATTTCTCCGGCTGCCCGAGCAGGGTCGCCTGCCTGGCCAGTTCCAGCAGTTGAATCCAGCGCTCGGGCGGTTTGTTCGGTAAGGATTGTTCGGCCTGGTCCAGCGAGGTCGCGGCCTGAATGCGGTCGCCCAGCAACAGTTCGATATAGGTCTTGCTGAGCAAGCCCCGCGAGCGCGAGACCACCGCATCGCTCTGCGAACAGCGATCTTGATTGCGACGCGCTTCAGGCACCCGCCCCAGCGCCACCAAGGGCACCACGCGCGTGCATGCCAATTGCGCATGGGCTTCCGACTCGGCATGGCCCGCAGGTACGGCCGGCAACAAGCGCTCGGCTTGATTGATGACCTCCAGACCTTCGACATAGTGCCCGCGCAGAAGCAGCAAGCTCGCGGCGAACTGTTCCGAAGCAGTCCCCAGGTTGCCCTGAACCTTCATGGCGCGCAGGCGTTCGATGCGAACCGCCGCGCTGTCGAACCGCAGCGTCAGCATGTCGTTTCGCAGCAATCTGAAATCCAGCTGAGCCATCGACAGCAGATCGCCGGAAGCGTCCGCGACCGCCGCCGCCTGCAACAGCCGCGCGCGATACGTGTCGGCATCGCCGGCCTTCATGTACTGGTCGGCGCTGGCGACCAGCACGTCCACTTCGAGACGGTGGTAGCCGCCGGCATTGGCCCGTGCCAGCAGCGCATCCAAGGCCGCGTCCGCTTCCCCGGTCAGGGGGCCGGCCATGCGCGCCAATACCCTGGCGTGCAGCGCGCCGGTCGAATTGCCGCCTTGCTCGTACAGCGTCGCCGCCTGTTCGTAGGCGGCAGGCACCGGACGTTCGGGAAACTGCAGGCTGTCGGCGCGAGCCGCCAGCAGCAAGGCGTCGGCGCGTTCCAAGGTCCAGCCGGCACCGGCGTCGCGCGCAAGGCGCTCGGCGGCGGCCGCCTGCGTACGCATCCGCGCCGGATCGCCGAGTGCCTGGTACGCGTCCGCCCGCAACAGATGCTTGGCGATGCGTACGCCGATGACGTCCTGGCCGCCGGCATCGGCCAGCCGCGCCAAGGCCCCTCGCGGCTCGCCGGCGTTGACCAGCAAGCGCGCGTATTGCAATCGATAGGCGGCCTTGTCGGGATGCCGGTCGGCCAGGGTCGAGAACGCCTTGAGTGCGTCCTGCCCGCGGCGCGGATCGAGCGCCAATCGCTGCGCTTCCAGCAAGTCGGCCGCCTCGGGCGGCGCGGTCGCGAGCAGCTTCACCGCGACCTCCATCTGCGCCGTCGCCGCGGCGCCTTGTGAGAGCCGTGCGTGCGCCTGCGCCAACTGCAGCCGCATCAAGCCGAAGCGCGGCGCCGATTCGACGACCTCGCTGCCTATCGAAACCGCCGACATCCAGTCGCGGCGATCGAGCGCCAACGCCGCCTGCTCATAACGCTGGGCCGCGGCCGCGCTGAGTTCCAGTGCGGGCCATCGCGCCTCACGAGCGGGAAGCAAGCGGGCCACGAGCTGGCGCGACACCGAATCGACCAGGGCCGGCATCTCGGAGGGATCGCCCTTCACTTCCAGACGCTGTTCCTTGCCGTCCTCCTGGAAACGCACGTACAGCGCGATTTTCTCGGGGTCGTTGGGCACGCGCACCGACGACAGGAACACCACTTGCACCGTCGCCGAATCTTGATCGGCGACCAGATCGCTTTCGCTGAGCAGATTGACCTCGGGCAGGCTGCCCAGCTTCCAGCTCAGCCACTCTTCGAGCAACTTGGCCGGCCAGCGCGACGTGACCTGCAGATCCTCGATCGTCACCAGCGCCACGGCGAGCTTCGGCTCGCTCGCACCGAACCCGTTCCAGCGCTGGGCGAACAAGACCATCGCCCCGGCCAGCACGATCAGGCCGAGGACGGCGAACGCCCACACGCGCCTGCCGCCGCGCAGGCCCGCCGGTAGCGGAGCCGGCAGGGGTAACGGCCAGGGTTCGACGGCCGTCGACAGCGGCACCGGATCGAACACCGCCATCGGACCGGCCGAGGCAGAAGGCTCTTCAAGAACGACCTGCTGCGACTCGGCGAACGCCAGGTACTCGCCAGTCTCGGCGAAGGCTTGCGAATCCGCGGGAGCGATGGCTTCGCCAGCCGCCTGCGGAACCGGCGGCAACTGCTTGAACCACTGCAACGGCGCCGGCGGCTCGAACACGTAGCCGCTCTTGGCCACCGTGCGGATCCAGCCCTTGCGTTCCTCGCCCAGGGCTTTGCGCAGCAGCCACACGTTCTGCGACAGGTTGGTGTCTTCGACGATGGTGCCGGCCCACAGCCGGTCGAACAGTTCGGTGCGCGTATGCAGCCGGTTGGGCTCGCTCAGCAACAGCAAGCACAGGTCGAAAACCCGCTGCGGCAGTTCCACGCTTTGGCCTGAATGAATCAACCGGCGAAAACGCAGATCGATGGTCAGGTCGGCCAGTTGCAGATACCAGGCATCCGCGGGCCACGGCGTCGTCATCGTGTTCTTACCTTGGTGTCGCCGTCGTGCGGCGCAAGATCGTCAGGAACGTTGGATGCGGGTACCGACGCAGGTCGAGCATTCGTCGCCGACGGCCGTCCGAGGGTCGCCCACGATCTGAAGATGCTGAATAATCATGCGGCCGTTACTGGCGTTCGGCAAGCCCGCTCATGCCCTGTTGGCGCGTGACGCCGAGGGTCGCGCGATGCGGTTTCGCACGGGTCGCGGACAGGCCTCGGCATGTCGGGATGACGGAACGATGGCTGCGGTAAGGGCTCAGGACACCAGCGTGACGATCTCGCGCGGCTCTCGCTGCAGGATGCATTCCAGTACGGGATTAGTGTCGTACAGGCGCTCCCGGCAAATCCATGTCGCCCCCCTCACGCTGATCCGGACGCTCGCAAGGGCCTTCTTGCGTACCGCACGCAGGTATCTCTCGCCGACCAGGGTCGCCCGCGGGCACGCGAACTGCCTGGGCTGCACCGATGCCGCCCGCACCGAAAGGCCGTTCGAGGTCGAACCACAGTCGACGAACTTGCTGCCGTCGGCGCGCGTGGCATGGCCGTCGCTCATGCACAGCACGATGACCGCCAGGGCCAGGCAGAAACGGTTGAAAACGGTGGCGTTCTTCATGAATGGCTTTCCGGTTGGAATGTAGATCGATTCGAGTGCCCGTCCCCGCAGCGGACCGTCCAACCGATTGCATGGAAACCGTGCGCAGCGGTCGAGAGCCGGGCGAAGCAGGGTCGCGGCAGGCAGGGAAAAAGCGCGTCGAACCGTCCGAAACACGGAGGGAGGGCCCGGCCCGACGCAAAAGCAGCCGATGCGGCCGCAAAGCGGCCCGCGGGCCGGAGGGGGAGCCGGCCGTGGTACCGCTGTAAACGCCGCAGGGGGTGCGGCGTGTCGAGATGGAAGCCTGGCTTCCTTAAACTTACGGGCGCGACTCAGCCCACTTTCAACACACCCCAGCGCCTGGCCATTTCGCCTTCCAGGTCGCTCTCCACCGCAACGGGCTTGGGCGACAGCGCTTCGCCGCGCTTGCGGCGCCAGCGGTTGCTCGCGTGGTAACGCTCGACGCGTTCGCGCAGTCCCTTAGCCAGTTCGCTGTCCATGCCGATGGCGCGTTCCACCGCGATCCAGTGTTCGTTCTCGGACCAGCGCAGGAAGCGCACGTAGATCGCCCGCCACGAACCGAAGCCCTGCGGCACGCTGGTCCACGGCGCATTGTTGGCGACCACCCACAACACCGCCTCGATGAAAGTGCGGTAGTCACCGGTGTTGTTGAGAATGCGCGCCTGGTACTGGCGCGGAAGATGCGACGCGACGATCCGCCACTGCTCGTCGGTGAACCTGAATTGCGGCGATTCGACCAAGGATAAGGTCATACGAAGAACTCCGATGAATATCGCTTGCACAACGGGGAGGGACAAACGTCTTCGCTGCGGGTGCGTTCGAGGCAGGTCGGACGAGACACGGCGGCGGCCGAAGCCGCCTGAGGCAATCCCGGCGCCGATGCAGCCCGGCCGGCTTACCGCAAAAACCGGCCCGCCTTGCGTACTGCATGCAAGGCGGGCCGGACTACGCTTTACTCAGTCGCCCAGCACACCGCTCACGCCGATGTACGCGCCGATGCCGTCGCTGTTGGTCGACGCACCGCCTTCCAGGCTCCAGCGCCCGTTGTCGGCGGTATGCCGCAGGCTGACGCCGAACGCCGCTTCGCTCTTGTAGGCGCCGAAGCCCGCGTAGTACGTCGTGCGACCGGCCACATAGGGCGCCGGCTTGATCGCGATCGCCGTGGCGATGCCTGCATGCATGTCGCGTTCCAGGCGGCGGACGTCGCCGCCGAGCTTCCACACGTCGTTGCGGACCGTGGCGACCTGGCTGTCGGTGTAGCTGTTGGCCGTGGTCACCGCTTGACCCAACTGGCTGACGTTGACCGCATCGGTCGGGGCCTTGCCGGCCGCGACGTTGCGCAGGGTGGTCTCGCCGCTGCCGTTCGGGTTGAAGGTCACGCTGTTGGTGTTGTTGCTGCCGTCGGCGTTCTTGTCGTACTGCAAGCCGCCGGTGGTGAAGCCCTTCAACTGCGAGACGTTGACCGCATCGGTGTCGGCCGTGCCGGCCGCGACATTGCTCACCCGGCGTTCGTTGCCGGCCGAACCGACCGACACGGTGCCCTCCTGGTTCGCCACCGAACCGGCGCCCAGGGCCACGGCATTGTTCGCCGAGGCGATCGCGCCGTTGCCGAGCGCCGTGCTGCCGCTGCCCGAAGCCACCGCCCCGGCACCGCCGGCCGAGGCATTGGCGCCGCTGACCGTCGGCGCCGCGGTGTTGTCCTGGCTCACCTGGAACAGACCCGCCGAGCCGTTCTTGACGTTGTTGACGTCGCCTTCGACGGTGCTGATGCGGTTGTCGTACTGAGCGACGTTGCCGGCGATCTGGTCGACGCGCGTGTCGGTGTAGGCATTAGCCTGGGTCACCGCATTGGTAACGCCGGCTTGCAGCTGGGCGACATTGACCGCGTCGTCCGCCGCCGAGCCCGCGGCCACGCCGCCGATGGTGCGGCCGCCGACCTGGACCTGGCCGGTCGAGTTGCTGCTGCCGATATAGGCCGCGTTGTAGCCGCTCTGCGCGCCGGCCGTGGTCGACGAACCGGCACCGAGCGCGACCGAGTTGGCATGGCCGGCGACCGAATCGCGACCCACCGCCACGGCGTTCCCGGCCGAGGCGGTGGCGTTGTAGCCCACCGCACTCGAACCCACCGCCTGTGCATGCGCATCCGCCTCGGCCAGGCCGGTGTCGTTGGTGCGCGCATAACGCGTACCGCGGCCGTTCTGACTGATGTAGGTCGCATCGTTCGGGCCGGCGACGTTGTAGAGCTGGGCACCGTTGACCGCATCGGTCGAAGTGGCCGACACCTCGCCCTGGGCCAGGTTGGTGATCTTGCTGCCGCCGGTCGCACCGCCATCGGTGCTCACCGGGCCAGCCAAGGTCGCCTTGCTGTAGTCGACTTCGCCCGGATCGATCTGGCCGTCCGCATCGAGGTCGTTCCAGTCGTACTTCACCGAACGCTGCTCGGCCTGGGTGGCGCTGGTCGCCACCGCCTTGAGCTGGCCGACGTTGGCCGCATCGGTGTCTTCCGAACCCGCGGCGACGCCGGTGACGCGGCGGTTGCCGACGTTGACCTCGCCGGTCGCGGTGCCGCCGACCAGGTAAGCCGCATTGCCGAGCGTGCTGCCGTTGGCGACCGAACCCGCACCCAGCGCGACGCTGCCGGCATGGCTGGCCTGGCTGTTGCGACCGATCGCGACCGCATCGGCAGCCGAGCTGGTGGCGTTGTAACCCACCGCGGTCGAACCCACGCCCTGGGCGTGCGCATCGTCCTCGGCCAGGCCGGTGTCGTTGGTGCGCGCATAACGCGTACCGCGGCCGTTCTGCTGCAGGTAGGCCGGATCGGTCGGGCCCATCTGGTTCTTGATGTTGGTGATGTCGCCTTCGTTGGTGGTGACGCGGTTGTCGAGGTTGGCGATGTCGCCTTCGTTGGTGGTCACGCGGCTGTCGAGCGCGGCCACGTCCTGGTTGGTCTGGAACAGTTGCGAGCCGTTGACCGCATCGGTGCTCGCCGCGCTCAGATCGGCCGGCGCCACGTTGACGATCTTGTTCGGGCCGGTGCCGAGATGGTTGGCGTTATACGCACCGGCACCGCCGTTCGCGGTCGGGTCCCACAGCAGCGAGTCCTGGCCCAACGAGGTGATCTTGCTGTCCACCGCCTTGAGCTGGCTGATGTTGGCCGCATCGGTATCGACCGCGCCCGCTGCGACGTTGGACAGGCGGCGTTCGTTGCCCGCGCTGCCGATCGACACCTCGCTAAGCGCGGAGGTAGCGGCGACCGTGTACGTTGAGCCATCCGGCACGTAAGCCAGCTCGCCCAGCGTGGCGCCGTCGGCGATCGAATTCCAGCCCAGCGCCACGCTGCCCGCGTTACTGGCCCGGCTATCCAAACCGATCGCCGTCGTGCCCAATGCGCTCGCATTTGCTCTATTGCCAAGGGCCGCTGCCCCGACTCCTGCAGCACTGCTTAGAGCACCCAGCGCAGTGGCGCCGGTGCCACTCGCAACCGCCGCCAGGCCCACCGCCATCGCCGACTCTGCGCTCGCATTGGCGGTATCGCCCACAGCCAACGAGAATCTGCCGCTGGCCGTAGCTTCATCGCCGATGGCAATCGCATAATCGTTCGTCGCCTCCGAGCCCGAGCCGAGCGCCAGGGCACTGAGCGCGCTGGCCGCTGCGTTTTCGCCGATCGCGAGGGTTTCCTCGGCCGATGCCCGGGCGTTGTAGCCGACCGCGGTGGAGTTGGCGCCGGTCGCGAAGGCATCCGACTCGGGAAGGCCGGTGTCGTTGGTGCGCACATAACGCACACCGTGGCCGTTGGCGTCCTGGTAGGCCTGGTCGGTCGGGCCGACCACATTGTTGAGCGCGGCGATGTTGCCCTCGTTCGTGGTCACGCGATTGCCCAGCGCCACGGCGTCCTGGTTGGTCTGGAACAGTTGCGAACCGTTGACCGCCTCGGTGCTCGCCGCGCTCAGATCGGCCGCGGTGACGCCGCTGATCTTGCCGGTACCGCCGTCGTTGACGATGACGTTGCCGAACTTGGGCGAATCTGCCAACTGCACGTTGATCGCGCCGGTGGTCGGGTCGGTCACCGTTCGGATGTTGCCGCCGCTGTAGCTACCGGCAGCGGTCGCGTCGCCGCGGATCGACAGGGTCTGGCCCAGGTCGCGATGCACATCGCCGGCGGTCGCGTCGTTGCCGGTGAAGTTCATGCCCAGCGTCGTGGAGCCGCCGGCCACCGCATCGAGCTGGCTCTTGTTGACGCCGTCGGTGCCGGCAACACCTGCGGCGACATTGGTGATCACCTGATTACCGGCGTTGATGCCGGCCGAGGTCACGCTCGGGCCGCCGGCGATGGTCAGGCCGGTGTTGTTGAGCGTGGTGGCACCGGCCGTGACGCTGTTGACGGTGATGTCGTCGGCCAGGTCGAAGGCGACGTTGTCGTCGGCGCCGGTCTTGCTGACGACGATGTTGCCGTCGCTGTTGCGTAGGTCGACGGTCTCGCCCGGGGCCACGTTGGTGCTGTTGGCGCCCTGCGCGGAGACATTGAAGCCCGCGTTCGCGGTCGCGCCGACCGCATCCAGCTGGCTCTTGTTGACCGCATCGGTCGCGGCCGTGCCGGCGGTAACGCCGCTGATGCGGCCGCTGCCGCCGTCGTTGATCACGACGTTGCCGAACTTCGGCGAATCGGCCAACTGCACGTTGATCGCGCCGGTGGTCGGGTCGGTCACCGTCTTGATGTTGCCGCCGCTGTAGGTGCCGGCAGCGGTCGCATCGCCGCGGATCGACAGGGTCTGGCCCAGGTCGCGATGGACATCGCCGGCGGTGGCGTCGTTGCCGGTGAAGTTCATACCCTGCGTCGTGGCGCCGCCAGCCACCGCATCCAGCTGGCTCTTGTTGACGCCGTCGGTGCCGGCAACGCCCGCGGCAACATTGGTGATGACCTGGTTGCCGGCGTTGATGCCGGCCGAGGTCACGCTCGGGCCACCAGTGATGGTCAGGCCCGTGCTGTTGAGCGTGCTCGCACCGGCGGTGACGCTGTTGACGGTGATGTCGTCGGCTAGGTCGAAGGCGACGTTGTCGTCGGCACCGGTCTTGCTGACGACGATGTTACCGTCGCTGTTGCGTAGGTCGACAGTCTGGCCCGGAGCCACGTTGGTGCTGTTGGCGCCCTGTGCGGAGACGTTGAAGCCCGCATTCGCGGTCGCGCCAACTGCATCGAGCTGGCTCTTGTTGACGCCGTCGGTGCCGGCAACGCCTGCGGCGACATTGGTGATCACCTGATTACCGGCGTTGATGCCGGCCGAGGTCACGCTCGGACCACCGGCGATGGTCAGGCCGGTGTTGTTGAGCGTGGTGGCACCCGCGGTGACGCTGTTGACGGTGATGTCGTCGGCCAGGTCGAAGGCGACGTTATCGTCGGCGCCGGTCTTGCTGACCACGATGTTGCCGTCGCTGTTGTTGAAGTCGACGGTCTCGCCCGGGGCCACGTTAGTGCTGTTGGCGCCCTGCGCACTCACATTGAAGCCCGCGTTCGCGGTCGCGCCGACCGCATCCAGCTGACTCTTGTTGACGCCGTCGGTGCCGGCAACGCCTGCGGCGACATTGGTGATCACCTGATTACCGGCATTGATACCAGCCGCGGTCACGCTCGGACCGCCGGCGATGGTCAGGCCGGTGTTGTTGAGCGTGGTGGCACCCGCGGTGACGCTGTTGACGGTGATGTCGTCGGCCAGGTC